>JAQTRB010000068.1 GCA_028712015.1 Syntrophales bacterium | reverse complement strand
ATCGGGGCGTCCTTGGCCGGCGCGAAGTCTTTTACGGCAACAAGCGGCCCGGGATTTTCTCTGATGCAGGAAAACCTGGGTCTCGCCGTTATGGGCGAGGTTCCCTGCGTGGTGATCAATGTTCAGCGTTCCGGACCCAGTACGGGCCTGGCGACCAAACCGGCCCAATCGGATGTCATGCAGCTCCGCTGGGGGAGGCACGGCGATCAGTCCGTGATCGCCCTTTGTCCGGCTACGGTTTCGGAATGTTTTTCGCTGACGGTCACGGCCTTCAATTTTGCGGAAAAATACCGCCTGCCGGTCATCTTTGCGCCCGATGAGGTTGTGGCCCACCTGCGCGAAAATGTGACGGTTCCCGGGCCGGGCGATCTTGAGGTGATCGAACGGAAGAAACCGGCCGGCGTTCCGGAAAGGTATCAGCCTTTCGCGGCGGATGCGGACGGGGTGGCGCCGCTGGCCGCTTTCGGCGACAAGTATGTCTTCCATATATCGAGCTCCATGCATGGAGCCGACGGATACAGCAACAACAGCCCGGCCAATGCGACATGGCGTGTTGCCCAGTTGCATCGGAAAATTGAAATGCATCGCGACGAGATTGTTCTCACCAATACCTTTGAAACGGAAGATGCGGAAATCCTTCTAATCGCCTTCGGAGCGACGACGCGCTCCAGCCGTGCGGCAGCACTGGAACTGCGCAAACAGGGAATCCGGGCAGGCGTTCTTCAATTGATCACCCTTTGGCCTTTTGCCGACAAGGAGGTTGAAAAAATCTGCCAGAAGGTCAAGACGGTTGTTGTCACGGAGATGAATTACAGCGGTCAGGTAGCCGGAGAGGTTCGGAAAGTCCTTGGATCCTCGGCGGATGTACGGAGGGTCAACAGCTTCAACGGCCAGGTCATCACGCCGCAGGACATCCTGAAGGTGATCGGCCAATCGGTGAACCGGATTACATCATAGGGGGGTTACATTGTCTCACGCAACTGGAATAAAATACCTTAAAAATGGGGTCCTGCCGCACATGTGGTGTTCCGGATGCGGCATTGGCGTGATGCTGGGCGCATTGTTGAGATCTTTTGAAGAATTGGGGTATGAGCGCGAAGATACGGTGGTCGTGACCGGAATCGGCTGCACGGGAAAGTCCGACGATTACCTGATCACCCATGCCCTCCATACGACCCATGGTCGCGCATTGGCCTATGCCACCGGAATCAAGGCCTTTAACCCCAGATTGCACGTGGTGGTCCTGATGGGCGATGGAGACAGCGTTACCATCGGCGGAAATCATTTCCTGCACGCCGCCAGGAGAAACATCGATCTCACCGCGATCATCATCAACAACTTCAATTTCGGCATGACGGGAGGGCAGTTTTCCGGTACGACGCCTGGCGGCATGTTTAGCCAGACCTGCATCTACGGAAACCCAGAGCGCGGGATCGACATCTGTGCGCTGGCGGAGGTCGCCGGAGCGAATTACGTTGCCCGGGCAACCCCGTATCACGTCTGGGAGATGAAGACCAACATCAAGGAAGCCCTGGGCAAAAAGGGTTTCTCGGTGGTGGAAGTCTACAGCCCATGCCCGACAAATTTCGGTCGCCACAACAATATGAAATCGACCCCGGACATGCTTCATTGGCTTCGGGACAAGGGGCTCTCCGTAGAGGAGTACAACACACGAAAACCCGCCGAAAGGGAAGGCTATTTTGCTGTCGGAAAATTGGTAGATCGCGACGAACCGGATTTCAATGAAAGGTACGATCAGATCCGGACGATCGCCCGGAAAAGCCAAGGAAGGTGCTGAGGGATATGAAAACAGAGAGATCCGAGGTGATTTTGGCGGGTTCGGGCGGTCAGGGTCTGGTGGTATCGGGCATGATGCTGGCCGAAGCGGCCATTCTTGAAGGAAAGAATGTCGTTCAGACCGTTTCCTACGGCATCGCCACGCGGGGAGGTTTTTCGATGTCGGGGGTGATCATCGATCGGGAAGAGATCATCTTCCAAGAAGTCCAAGATGCGGATCTCATCCTCGCACTGACCGAAGAAGCGATGGAGAAGTTCCGGTCGCTGGTTGGTCCGAAGACGGAAATCTATTACGACACGACTCTTCTCAAGGAAAGGAAGGGAGAGCATCTATACGGTTATCCTTTCACGGAGATGGCAGAACGTCTGGGCCATGTAGGGATGGCGAACATCATCGCGTTGGGGTGCATGGCCCAACGAAATGGTATGGTGACGCCAAGCAGCCTTGCGGAGGTGATCCGGAAACGGTTTTCGGGAAATACCCTGCAGATGAACCTCAAGGCTCTGGATGAAGGCAAGGCTTTGTCTGCTCGCTAACAAATCAGGCCGTTTTACTTGCGACGTTCCGGCGGAATCATTCCACCCTGGAAGGCGACCTCCGGGGAAGTGTAAAAAGACCAAGTTCATCACACAGGAGTTTCAATGGGAACCAAAAGCGGCTTGACCAAAAAAATTGCTCCTTGCAGAGAAGCCTGTCCGGCTGGAATAGACGTTCCTCGGTATATCCGGATGATCCGACAGCGGGACTTTGACAGGGCGCTGGCCGTGATCCGGGAGCGGATCCCGTTTCCGGCCGTATGCGGTTATGCGTGCGTCCATCCCTGCGAAGCAAAATGCGCTCGCATCCAGTACGATGAGGCCGTCTCCATCCGGATGCTGAAACGGGCGGCGGACGAGCACAGCCGCGGCGTCGTGGACTTCGAGCGAAAGGCGAAGACCACCGGCAAGCGGGTGGCCGTGATCGGCTCCGGTCCTTGCGGTTTGACCGCGGCCCATTATCTGGCCGGTCTGGGACACGCCGTAACCGTCTTCGAATCGCTGTCGCAAGCGGGGGGAATGCTGCGCTACGGCATTCCGGAATACCGCCTCCCCAACGCTGTGGTCGACCACGAGATCGCCGCGATTCAAAGTCGCGGCGTCGAAATCGTGACCCTCTCGCCGGTTTCCTCCGCGCCGGAATTGCTCGGAAAGGGATACGACGCCGTTCTTGTCGCCTCCGGAGCATGGAAGCCGTTGAAGATGGGGATTGAAGGAGAAGAATCATCCCAGGTCATCGACGGAATAGCTTTTTTGAAGGACGTGAATCGGGGTACGGCTCCTCCGATTGGAAAGAAGGTTGTCGTTGTCGGGGGCGGCAACTCGGCTATCGATGCGGCCCGTACCGGCATTCGGATGGGGGCGAAGGTGACTCTGCTCTACCGCCGGACACGGGAAGAGATGCCGGCATCGCCGGAGGAGGTTGCCGAAGCCGAAGAAGAGGGGGTGAAGATCGAATTTCTGGCGGCGCCTGTACGGATCAGGAAAGGGGGCGCAATTTGTATCCGGATGACTCCCGGCCCTCGCGATGACAGCGGCCGACCGCGTCCGATTCCCGTTGCCGGAAGCGAGTTTTCCATATCCTGCAATACCGTCATCATGGCTGTCGGCCAAAGGGCGGACGCGGGGATGTTGAGGCTGCCGGAAAACCGGAGCGGTGCCGCAATGGTCGATCCGGAATTGGCGACGCCGGTCCCCGGAATTTTTGCCGCGGGCGATGCGGTCACGGGCCCGAAAACCATCATTGATGCGATTGCGCAGGGACGCACGGTCAGCGCAGCGATCGACCGGTATCTTGGCGGCGACGGCCGGATTGATCCGGTCACATTTTCCCCGGAGCAGAGCGGACTTCCCGAAGAAAAGCCGATGGGAACAAAACGGCCGAAGCCCCGGATGCTGCCGTTGAAGCTGAGGAAGCGAGCGTTCGATCCGGTCGAATCGGGCTATGATCAAGAAACCGCCGTTTCGGAGGCCGAACGTTGCCTGGCGTGCGACATCCGTCGGTACTTGGTGGAGGTCAATCCTGCCATCTGCAAAGAATGCGGTTATTGTCAGGAGATGTGCCACATGGGCATCTTTGCCACATCCGATACCTTCAATGCGGGCGGCTACAAACCGTCGGTCGTCCAACATTCGGATCGCTGCGTGGGATGCCTGAAATGCCTGTATGTCTGTCCGGATTTTGCGATCACGATTCAAGAGGGTCAGCCGAATGATTTGCCCTGAAAAAACGACCGTCTTTCTCGAATCATTGTGAAAATCGTTTCGCGCCCGCCTGCAGCTCACCGCGGTCGATCACTTGCATCCCCAGGCGAAATTCCAGATCCATTGCCGCCTTTATCGAAAGTTCCCAACCCTGATACACGGACTGACGATCGCTGAGCATGCACGGCTGGGGATTGGCGGCGATCTGCAGTGCCAACGCCTCCGCTTGCTCTCTCGCCTTTCCCCGTTCTACGAGTCGATTGGCAAGCCCCATATCCAAAGCTTCTTCTGCGCTTACGGGGCGCCCGGTCAGGATCATGTCCAATGCGCGGCTCATTCCGATCAACCTGGGAAGGCGCTGTGTGCCGCCATCGATGAGCGGAATGCCGTAGCGTCGGCAGAAGACGCCAAAAACCGCGCCACGCTCGACAACGCGCAGATCGCACCAACAAGCCAGCTCCATTCCTCCGGCAACCGCGTATCCGGATATGGCGGCAATGACGGGTTTAGAAGTTCGCATACGACTTGGTCCCATCGGACCCGGTTTGGACATGTCGAAATCAAGGGGGTTGACTTCCTTGAGATCACCTTTGGCGATGGCCTTGAGGTCAGCTCCGGCACAGAAGTTCCCACCTTCCCCGCACAAGACGGCCGCGAGCAGATTGCGGTCCCGTTCAAATTCCCCGAAAGACTCAACCAGCAATGACGCTGTTTCGCGGTCTACCGCATTTCTGCTTTCCGGACGATTGATGATGATTGTACAGATCTTTTCCCTTTTCTCGACAAGCACTTTCATATCTCCATTCTCCTTCTCCGGTTATGGTTCAATGCGATCAAATGAGCTCGAATGCATTTCTCTGCTGACCGCCTCTTACAAACGATCCATTCGATGACTTGTCCGGCGAATCGGCGATATAGGCGGTGAGAAAAAGTTCAAGCAAGGATCGGTTACAGCATCCTTTGAATCTCCGCCATCCTGGCATCGAGACGCTTTCGCGAGATCGGGAAGGGTGTTTTCAGTTCCTGCGCGAACAAGGAAACTTTGTACTCCTCAATCAGCCACCTGAAATCGCTGACGGCATTGCGTTTTTCATCGGAAGCATATGAGGGAAGCTGTGAAATTTCCCGAAAACGCTCGCTTAATTCCCGGACCTCCGTCCCGCGTGCAAGTGATTTTTCGAGATGGCCGGCGCCTCTCTCCGCGCGAATGGCCAACGCGCGAAGATACCGACCGATATGGACGAGACGATCCGCATCGTACTGGATCAAAAAATCGTCAGGCAAAAGAGCAGAGAGCTCTTCCCGCAGGTTACCGAGAAAGACCAATAACGGCCGATTGTCGCGATTGGCGACTTCGATCGTTCGGAAGAGTTCCGTCACCTCGTAAAGGTTTTTTAAAATCGGCGAGGCTGCCTTCAGGAGTTGTTGCCCCAGAGGAAGAATCTGCGGTCGGATCATTTCCGCATATTCTTGGAATGAGAGGGGGTTCCGGATATTCGCTTCGAAGAGATCATGCATGACCTTTTGATAAAGTGCCTTTTCCAAGGCCTTTGCGCCGCCGAAAGAGGCCGCCCAGATCTTCAACTCGCCGGTAGGCGCAAGCCCCTTTCGCAGTTCACGGAGCCGATCCCGGAAGTGAATGGCCAAGAGCGTCTTCACACCATGCCGATGCGCCGCGAGAGCTTCCCGCGGGTCTCGGAAAAGACGAATGTCAACCTCACCTCCCGTTTCCACGAGGGCTGGATAGACAACTCCCTGCTGCGTCTTTTCGTCATACAACGGTACGCAATCGGGCAGGTCGCCGAAGTCCCACGTTTTCAGACCATTTTTTTCCCAGGTATTTCGGGCTACCGCAAAGGCGCGCGTCTCGCCGATATCCGTAAATCCGCTCTCAAGCAAGGCGATATCCCGTCCCGCAGCCAATTCTTGGTCTTTGGCATCTACGATTGATAATCGCAGTTTCAAACGCGCCTCCAAAGCGTCCGGCGACCAACGGTCTGCGGGTATGCTGACACCGAAGCGCTCATAGATAAAACGACCGATCGCATTCAGTAGCGGTCCCTCGCGTGGCATATCCCTGAAGATGATATCGGCAGTCTCTGACAAAGGGATCAACTTTTTACGGAACTCTTTCGGAAGTCCTCGCAGGAGCGCGCCGATCCGTTCGCGGAGGAGGCCGGGAACGGCCCAGTCCAGAAAAACGGCGGATACGTCACGCGAAGCCCGCAGCGGGATTTTTAGCGTTATTCCGTCCACCGCCGCGCCGGGATCATATCGGTAGACACAGTCCAGACTCCATCCCCCGGTCGAAACAACCTCTGGAAAAAGGGAAACTTCGGCTGAATCGGGAGATCTCGCCAGCAAATCCTTTTCTTCCATCCGCAGAAAAGCGTCGCCTGCGCGATCGCGAACCAAACGTTGAAGCGTCCGAATGTCAAAAACGCCTGGAAGGCGATCTTCGTAGAATTGGGCCATTTTTTCTTCGTCAACGAGCAGATCCTGGCGTCGTAACTTCCGCTCCATAACGGCTATACTCTCAATCAGAGACTGATTGTGGATCAGAAAAGGAAAGGGACGCTTGACTTCACCGGCGACGAGGGCGCTGCGGATGAAGATCTTCCGCGCGGCATCCGGATCGATCCGGACAAAGGAAACAGGTCTGCCGCTGACGATGGTCAAACCGAAGATAGTCACCTGTTCGGATGCCACGACTTCTCCCCGGTTCATATCCCAGTGAGGCGCTGAATGGGTTCGCCGGCAGAGTTCTCCTCCCAGCTCTTCCAGCCAGGAGCTTTCGATATTTGCGGTTGTTCGAGCAAATAGCCGCGATGTCTCGACCATCTCCGCTGCGACGATCCAATCTCCCGCCAGATTGAAAATGCCTGAACCCGGGAAGATCATCGCCTGCCGTCCCTTGGTGGCCTGATAAATATTCTTTTCCTTCTTGACGGCGATATGTCCGAGGTAGCCGCTCAAAATCGAACGGTGGATCGCCGCATAGAGGTCTGATCCTTCCTTGCGGGAGGGCGCCGGATTCGCCGATATAAACTTTTGTTCGAGCAAAATGGTCTGTAACTGATCGCGTACATCATGCCATTCACGAATGCGACGCCAGGAGAGAAATCGTTCCCGGCAAAAACGGCGAGTTCGATTTTTGCTGTTCGGGGATGTGCCGGTGTCTCGACAACGGCGCCAGATGTTTAAAAGTGCGATAAAATCAGAGGCAGGATCTCGAAAAAGGGCATGCATCCGATCGGCCTCCGCCTCTTTTTCGGCGGGCCTCTCCCTTGGGTCCTGTACGCTGA
>JAQTRB010000067.1 GCA_028712015.1 Syntrophales bacterium | reverse complement strand
CCTGCCTTGGATAAACCACAGCCTGATTGGCGATTCCCTTCTGGACGGTTTCGAACTCGATGATCTGGTTCTGCGCATCGAGGTAGATGACGCAAAACTCTTCGTCCTTTTTCCCGCCCATCGCCGTCCGAACGAAATCAAGGAGCTCGGATGTGCACGCGATCTGGGGCTTCTCCCTCGCCTTCTGCAACAGATAGAGCGCGGCGAACTCCTTGATGAATTTGATGACGATTGCGGACTTCTTCCCGACTCCGCTGATTCTCTCCAGGTCGCCGATCTCGGCATCAACGATTCCCTTGAGGGAGCCAAACTCCCGGAGGAGTTTCTTCGCCTGGGGTTTGACGTCTTTTCGTTGGATTGCGCAGGTCAGAAGGAACTCCACCGCCTCGTGCTCATGGAAAGCGCCGATCCCCGAAGTCAGGAATTTTTGTCTCAGACGTTCCCGGTGTTCGCGGTAATCCTCTTTCTCTTGATGATCCGCATTCATGTCGCGCCCCGACGCATGACGTTATGGATCCAAGAAGTTCCTCTCCTTCAGCGGAACCGTGTCAGTCGTTGTTTCTGCAGGTGGAGAATCGAAAGAAAGTGTAGGCCGGGCAGTAGCCGATGGCGGCGGTCACCAGCGGGATGATGCCGATAAGCCCCCACCACTCCTCATAATAAAACCCGGCCCAGATGATGGCCAGCCCGATGATGACCCGGATGATGCGATCCGTTTTCCCGACGTTGCATCTCATGACGAATCCTCCCGCTTAAAAATGAAACCCGGAAAGAACCTCGAATCGATCTTCCGAGACAACATTTCCGGAGACAAAAACATTCGGTGAAAGATCGGCTTCGGCAGAAGCAGGGCGGAGGTATTGCACCTCCGCCCGCTGAAAAGAATCAACCGAGGTTGGCGTTCACGAAATCCCAGTTGATCAGCTTCGCGATCACCGCGTCCAGATAATCGGGACGTCTGTTCTGGTAGTCGAGGTAGTAGGCATGCTCCCAGACGTCGAGGGTGAGAAGCGGTTTTACGCCGTGTGCCATGGGAGTGTCCGCATTGGCGGTTTTCGTGATTTTCAGTTGACCGCCGTCGCCGACGAGCCAAGCCCATCCGCTGCCAAATTGTGTCACGCCGGCATTTTTCAACTCTTCAACAAACTTTTCGTAGCTTCCCCAGGCGGCGTCGATCTTTGCCGCGACGGCGCCGGTCGGCTTTCCGCCACCTCCCGCCTTGAGGCACTTCCAGTAAAAGGAATGGTTCCAAACCTGGGCGGCGTTGTTGAAGATCCCCGCCTTGGAGGGATCACCGGCGACCTTCTTGATGATGGTCTCCAGATCGGCATCGGCCAAATCGGTTCCGGCAATCAGTTTCCCCAGGTTGTCCACATAGGCCTTGTGGTGCTTGCCGTGATGAAAATCGAGGGTGTTGGCGCTGATGACCGGCGCCAAGGCATCCTTGGCAAACGGCAATTCGGGTAACAATATCATCGATTCGTCTCCTTTCTCGATAAAATTTGGGTGCGATTCTATCATTCCTTCCGCTATCTTACCAGAAAAACATGAAGCTGTATGCATCCGCCCGGATCCGGTTCTTCTCTCTGAGGATGCGGATCGACAATGCCCGTTTTGCAGTTTTTTCGAGATCAGTGGCTGATCCGTTCTCTTTCCCGTTTGATCATTCCGGCGAAACGGATCAGCCCCTCTTCGATCTGTTCCGGATCGATCATGCTGAAACTGGCTCGCATAAAGTTTTTCAAACCGCCGGTCGTTGAAAAACCGCTTCCGGGGACCAGCAGAACGCCCAACTTTACGCCATCCTGCTCGACCATACGGTCCGCATCGAATCCCTCGGGCATCTCGAACCAGAGGAACATTCCCTCCTGCGGAATATGGTACCGGATGTCCGCGGGGAGATGCTTCCGGGCGGCTTCCAGGACGGCATCCCGGTTCCGCCGGTAGATGCGGCAGTTTTCCCGAATCATCGCGCGGAACGCCTCTTGGGTGTGATTCGCCAGAAATCCCGTCAGGAGCGACTGATCCATGGCGCTCGTGTGGATGTTCGCACCCTGCTTGTAGAGTTGGAAACAGCCGATCACATCGGCGGGTCCCGAAACGTAACCCAGACGGAGCCCCGGGGCAAAGATTTTCGAGAAACTGTCCAGACGGACGACCAAATTTTCCCGGTCCATGGATTGTAGGGTGGGAGCCGGATCTCGACCTTCTTCGAGCCGAATCAGTTGATAGGGATCATCTTCCAGGATCATGATCCGGTAACGTGCGGCGATCTCCAGCAGATGCCGGCGGCGGTCCGGAACGAGGGAGACGCCGGCCGGGTTGTGACCGTTGGGGACCTCATAGATGAACTTGGGCATCCTTTCTCCGGCGGCCTGCCTCTTCCGCAGAATTTTCTCCAGCTCGGCCGTCATCATCCCCTGATCGTCCAGGGGGACGGAAATGAAATTTTCGGTGAATGCCCGAAAGGCTCCGAGGGCGCCCGGGTAGGTCGGTTCCGAGACAACCACGCTGTCCTCCTCGTTGGCGAACAGGTAGGCCATCATATGCAAGCCTTCCTGCGCGCCGTTGAGTATTTGGACCTGGTCCGCCTTGAGGTCCACGCCATCCTTGCCGATGTGCCAGCGGAGGATCAGAGGCTTCAAGTCCGCATGGAAATCGGTTGGGCCGTACTGACATGCCAGATCCATGGATTGATCTCGGATCGTAAATCGGGCTCCGCTTTTGAAAACGACGTCCAGGGATTCGAAGACAAAGGTTTTGACGTTCGGATAACCGCCTCCCAGGGAGATCATGCCCGGCATTCGCATGATCGGGTTCAGCTTGCGGATCGGGGACGGCTTGAGTCCCCTCATCCGGCGGGAAAGCAATGGTTGAATATTCATCAGGGGTACCTCGATGAGGATCGATCAATTTTCACGTTCCGGCCTGTCCGGAAAAAACACCCGACCGTTTCCGGCCGGGTGTTTTGCGTTTTCGGTATTTCGGTCAATCATCGGCCGCTATTTGACCGCGCCCTTTTCCTTGTAGTATTTCAACGCTCCCGGATGGATCGGAATGGAAAATCCGTCGATGGCTGTTTTCAGATTGATATCGTTTCCCTTGGGGTGCCCCTTGGCCACTTCCGCCTTTTTCTCAATCAGGGTTTTGGCCATCCTGTAAACCAGATCATCCGGCATCTCCGCCGCTATGCAGAGGGTTGCCAGGGATCCTGTGGTTACGATGTCCTCCTCCACCCCCTTGTACGTTCCCTTCGGAATGACGGTCGCACTCGAGAAAAAAGGATATTTCTGGACGATTTTGACGATATTGGCGCGATCGATCGACAGGATCTTGATTTTGTGCTGGGTGGAGATGTCGATGATCGCGGAGTTGGGCGCGCCCGCATCGACCAGAACGGCATCGACCTGGCCGTCCTTCAGAAGCTCCATCGCCGGCCCATAAGACAGGTATTGGGCTTTGATGTCGGAAAAGGGGATGCCGTATGTTTCCAGGACGATTTTCATGTTGAGGACGCTGGAGCTGCCCTGGATGCCGCAAGACACCTTTTTCCCCTTCAAATCGGCATAGGATTTGATGCCGGAATCGGCCTTGACGACCGTCTGCATCGTATTGGGATAGAGGGAGATCAAACCGCGGATATTTTCCACCTTGTTCCCCTTGAACATCTCCTGTCCCTGGTAGGCCCAGTCGGCAATCAACGATTCAACAAAACCGACCTCCATGGTCTTGCCTTTGATAAATCGGGCATTTTCAACGGAGCCTCCCGTCGCTTCCGCGCCGACGTTGATGCCGATGCCGGCAGCCGACCACACCTTGGCCATGGCCACACCGAGAGGGTAGTAGGTTCCGGTCATTCCCCCGGTGCCGAGAGAGATATTCCGATCCGCCGCAAGACCGATTCCCTGTCCCCCAATCAAACCCACCATCAGAAAAACAGAAAGAACGAACAGAAAACGCTTTATTATCATTGATCTTTTCACGATGCGCCTCCTTGAATTGAATGGATTTATATGGACAACTGAACGTTACCAAAGAATTTCCCGTGTGCCTCTGATCACCCCCTTTTCATCCCCGTATTGCGTGTCATGAGCAATTGCATTTGAAAATGACCGTTTGGATGTTCACACCTCAAGCCAAGGTCGCAGGCGGGACATCATTTGTCCGTCTTTGCCAGATGTAGATTGCCGCGAGAACCACAAAGCCGGTCAGATCCGTCAGGAGCCCGGGTGTGATCAGCAGGACGGCGGCGATCAGAAGGCCGACCCGTTCCCAGCCCCGGCACCTCCTGTAGAGAAAATTTCCAAACGCGGCGCTAAATGCGACCACGCTGAATCCTGTCGAGACAACCATCATCAGAATGTCTATGATGGGTCCCTGTAGAACCAGACCGGGATGATAGACGAAAAGAAAGGGGATAATGAATCCCACGAGTACGTTTCTCGAGGCGATCACCCCGGTCATCATCGGATCTCCCTTGGAGATGCCCGCGGCGGTGTACGCCGCGAGGGCGACCGGTGGCGTGATATCCGCATAGACACCGAAGTAGAAGACGAACATATGGGCCGTCAGCACCGGCACGCCCAAGGCGATCAGGGCCGGCGCCGCCACCGAGGCCTGGACGATGTAATTCGCCGTGGTTGGCAGCGCCATGCCCAGAATCAGTGAAGCCAGCGCCGTCAGAAGCAGGGCAACAATCAGTTTCCCGGCGGCCAAGAATTCGATCAGCATCGCCAGTTTTACGCCAAGTCCCGTCATGCTCGTCGTACCGACGATTATCCCGGCGCAGGCGCAGGCCGCGGCAATCCCCACCGCATTCCGTCCCGCAGTGGTCAGAACATCCCAGAATCCCTTGATGGTCAGCCGCGAGGATGCCTTGAACATGCCGGCGATCACCATCAAGCCCATACCGGTGAAGGCGGCCCGGGAAGGGCTGTAGCCCATGACCAGGACGACAATCAGGCCGATGACCGGCAGGATGAAGATCCAACCGTATTTCAGCACGGCCGATGCCTTGGGAATCTCATTTTCCGGCAATCCTTTCATTCCCGTACGGCAGGCCTCGAAATGAACATTCATATAGACGCTCAGATAATAGAGTGTCGCCGGGACAATCGCCATGACGATGATCTTCACATAGGCCGTCTGTGTGAATTCTGCCATGATGAAGGCTGCCGCCCCCATGATGGGCGGCATGATCTGCCCCCCGGTCGAGGCAGTGGCTTCCACGGCGCCCGCAAATTCGGGCTTGTATCCGATCCGTTTCATCAGTGGAATCGTGAAGGTGCCGGTTGTGGCCACATTGGCGATGCTGCTTCCCGAAATCATTCCCATGAGGCCGCTGCTCAATACGGCAATCTTGGCGGGCCCCCCGCGGAGCCGCCCCGCCAGAGAAACCGCGAGATCAATGAAGAACTTGCCGCCGCCGCCCTTGTCCAGGAATGCCCCGAAGAGAATGAACAGAAAAACGATGGTCACCACCACCCCCAGCGGAATCCCGAAGATCCCCTCGGTGGTCATGTACATCTGGTTCAGGATCCGGTGGACATCATACCCTCGGTGACCGAAGCTGCCCGGAATCAGATAGCCGAAATAGGCATACAGTAGAAAGATGATCGTGACGATGGGGAGAGGCCAGCCGATAGCGCGGCGGGTGGCGTCCAGGACCATGATGATGCACAATCCGCCGAGAATTTTGTCGGTGGTATTGAGGGCGCCCATGCGGTTGACGAGGTTCTCGAAATCAACCAGAACATAGCCGCAAACCACGACAGCCAGGATAGCCCATGCCCAGTTCAGGCAGTTCAATCCTCTGTTCCGCTTGAACATGGGGTACAGCAGAAATATGACCAGAAAGCTGAGCATCAGGACGGCAGCCCTCTGCATCATGGCCGGAAGAGGAAAGAGCAGCATCGTGCCGATGATGAAGATGGAGATCCCCGCGCCGCCCAGTTGAATGATGAAATTCAAAAACTTGTCTTTATCGTCAAAAGTGGCCGCCTTTTCTTCGGACTTGGACGCGAGCATCTCGTCGGCCCTGGCTTTGATCGGGTCAAACTGATGTGCCATGCAGTATCCTCCCCGGGGTACTGTTCAAGAACCATTGAGCTTCATCAAAGAATCGTAGAATATCCGTAAGGGCTGTTGAAATATTACATCCGGTGACGCTTTCGGACAAAGCGATTGTACTTTGTAAAACTTTCTTGAGATTGTCAACCGGTTTTATAAACGCTCTCGGATAACACTGTCTACGGCTCGGTGTCGGGATTTTCACCAATAAGGGAATTCATGCAGATCGTTGAAACCGGCCAGTTCCATCCGCGCGCTTCGTCGAAATTCACTCCATGGGAATGGGGATCTTTCCATTGGCGACCATCTCGCGGAGTTCCTTCTTGCTGAATTTGCCGACACTGGTCTTGGGGATCTGGTCCAGGAATGCGAAATGGTCCGGGACCCACCAGGCCGCCTTGACCTTGTCCTGAAGGAAGGTCCTGAGCTCGTCTTCCGTGACGGACTGTCCGGGTTTGAGGACGACGCAGCCCAGAGGGCGCTCCACCCATTTGCTGTGCGGGATGCCGATTACGGCGGCCTCGGCGATCGCCGGATGGGCCATGATGAGGTTCTCCAAATCCACCGACGAGATCCATTCGCCCCCGCTTTTGACGAGATCTTTGGTCCGGTCGACCAGGCGGACGTATCCTTCCTCGTCGATCGTTCCCACATCGCCCGTGTGGAGCCATCCCCCCGCAAACGTGGTTTTCGACCGTTCCGGATCACGGTAGTACTCCTTTGCGATCCAGGGTCCCCGGAAGAGGAGCTCGCCCCATTCCTTCCCATCGGCCTTGACTTCCCGCCCCTTTTCATTGACGATCTTCATCTCGAGACCCGGCGCGAGGATGCCGGCGCTGGATTTGATGTCGTAGAGCGCGTCCCCGGTCAACTCCTTCATGGAACCCTTCGGAATCGCGGCGAGCGCCAGCGGCGTCGTCTCGGTCATTCCGTAGGCCTGCATGATCGGGAAACCGTACTTTTCATTCAGGGCTTGCATCAGAAAACGGGGACAGGCCGACCCGCCGGAGACGATTGTCTTGAGCGACGAGAAATCATGCTTTCCCCCAGCTTCGAGGTAGTTGTAGAGCATCAGCCAGATCGTGGGCACCCCGGCCATGAAGGTGACCTTCTCCTGGGCGATTGCCTTGCAGATCGCTTCCATGTTGATCGTCTCCCGGCCCGGCAGAACCTGCTTGCACCCGGACATGACGCTGACGAAAGGCAATCCCCAGGCATTGGCATGGAACATCGGGACGATATGCAGGGCGCAGTCCTCTTCCGCGTTCCGGAACATGAAGCCCACGGCGTAGCTGTGGAGAATGAGAC
>JAQTRB010000066.1 GCA_028712015.1 Syntrophales bacterium | reverse complement strand
AGGCGGACAAGGAAAGGCCCCCGGTTCCCAGGTGTTGGCTCAAAAAACGAATGTTAATCACGCACATCGCAGGGGATAATCTATTTACCTTATGTCGTTGATCAAATGGATCAATCGTTCCGATCTGTTCTCCAATTGGCTGTAAATATCTTCTTTTGTTCCCGCCATTTGTAAATACTCATCTGCAATGTTCAACGCGGCCAGTATTGCAATGTTTAATGCGTCCCGGTTGGCGACGGATTTTCCGGCCGCTTGCACCTTTTCGTTGACATACCCGACGACATTGGCAACATGTTCATCCCCTGAATCGCTTACCACTGAGAGATCCTGCCCCAGTATTCTGACGTCAAAGCGCTTTTTCAATGGACGACCTCAAGGTTTGTTTAGGGCGCCTTTATCTCCTGAAGCAAATCAAGAAGCGAGTCCACTTTTGTGCGTACAGCATCCCTTTCTTCCTTCAATCCTCCCATTTTTTTGTTTGCTTCATCCAGCTCCTTCGTTTTATTTTGCAGCAGTTCTTCCAGCTCCAGGTTCCTTTTCTTCAACAAAGCGTAATCGCCGATCAGACCGTTGATCTTCTTCTCCAGCTCATCGAATTTCAGAAATTCCACGTTTCCACCTTTTTCCTCATGATATTCAGCACAAACGATCGCGCCGGAACCGGACCGGCACCATGATTCTGGTTAAATTATGCCGAGCCGGCTCATAAAAGTCAAGCGCTTATTTCGTTCCCGACGGGAGGAAAGGCGGGAAAACGTCACGGCAGATCAAATGTCCCCGACGGCGGCCGGAGGCTTTTCTTCTTCCGCCTCCGGACCCGACACGCACCTGTCGGGATCGGGAAAGGCAACGCCGGATTCCTCCAGGTGTCGGAAAAAGCCCCGCACGGCCGTCAATGCGGAGTTTCTGTCGCTGATGCACCCCGCGGCACGACGGAACTGGGCGCCGTCTCTGAGGCCTTTGGTATACCAAAGGAGATGTTTCCGAAAATCCCTGGTCCCGATGGTCTCGCCGTAAAAATCGACGGCCAGCGACAAATGGCGGCGGATGATTTCCTCTCTCTGTCGTATGGAAGGCAAGGCGGACTCGGTTCCGGACAGACGAGACAGAATATTCCCAATCAACCACGGATTCCCCAATGCCCCTCTTCCAACCATGATTCCATCACAGCCGGTCTCATCGAGCATCCGGACGGCGTCCTCGGGGCAACGGATATCGCCGCTCCCGATCACGGGGATTCGGATCCGCTGCTTGAGGGCCGCGATCAGCCCCCAGTCCGACCGACCGCCGAAACCCTGATCAGCCGTACGAGGATGAAGAATGACTGCGTTCACGCCGCATTCTTCAGCCATTTGCCCGATTTCGACGGCATTGACCAGACGGGCGTTCCAACCGGCCCGGATTTTGACCGTGAGCGGCAGGGTCGAGGCCTTTCTCACCGCCCTCAGAACGGCGGCCGCCCTTTCCGGATCCCTCATCAACGATGCCCCGGAACCCGTCCGGGCCACTTTTTTTACCGGACACCCCATGTTTACGTCCAGCAGATCCGCCTCCCGCTCCGCGGCAACCTTGGCCGCCGCGGCGAGCATTTCCGGATCGCTCCCGAAAAGCTGAATCCCGAGCGGACGGTCCTCGCAGGAAGAAGAGAGATAACGAAGGCTCTTTTCATTTTCCCGGGCGAGTCCGATCGCGCTGACCATTTCCGTAAACGCCAGACCACAACCGAACGAACGGACAATGGTGCGAAAGGGAAGATCGGTGATTCCCGCCATCGGGGCCATAAAAACATTGTTTTTCAAATGAAGGCTGCCGATTTTCATCAACCTGATTCCAAATAGGGGAACACGAAACCTCTCCCGAAACAATTCAAAAGGTCTTTTGTGCTAAAAGGGGGTATCCCGATTTTCGAGATCGTCTCAACTCCGGCAGTGACACGAACGGCCGGGACAGGATTCTCATCGCGGGCGCAGCGCCATCATCCGGCAAGCAGCCCTCTCCAGCTCCTCGGACGAATTGATCCCCATGACCTCCACCGGATCGGGGGCAGCGAACGAGACGGCCTTCAGGCCCTGCCGACAGGCAATGTCAACGATGTCGGTCAAATAATATTCCCCTTGGGCGTTCCGATTGCCGAGACCGGCCACCGCGCTGAACAGAAAACGGCTTTCCACGCAGTAGATCCCGGTATTGATCTCGCGGATCCTCTTTTCCTCCGGAGCGGCATCCTTCTCTTCCACGATCTTGACGATCCGCCCATCTTCCGTCTTGACCACCCGTCCGTAGCCGGTCGGGATCTCCGGAATTGTCGTCAGAACCGTCACCTCTGCGCCTTCGGTTCGGTGATGGTCGTACAGGGACCTGACCGTTTCCGGTCGGATCAACGGAACATCGCCGCAGAGAATCACGATGGTCCCGTCGTAATCCTGAAAGGTTCCCGCCGTCTGAAGGACCGCATGACCGGTCCCCAACTGCTCCTGTTGTTCCGCGAAAATCAACCCCCGGTCCCGGAATTGCTCGCGGATCCGTTCCGCCTGATGCCCGATCACGACGACGATCTTTTTTGCGCCGGCCGTACGGGCCGCCGCGACCGGATAGCTCAGCAGCGGACGTCCGCAGAGGAGATGAAGCACCTTTGCAAGGTCGGATTTCATCCTCTTGCCCTTCCCCGCCGCCAGAATAACAACGGAGAATCCTTCATCTTTCCGTGTTTCACCATCAACATTCATGTCTCAACCAAACCGGTTGCCATCCTAAATGGTCTCTTTTCGATCTCCGAAATCCATCCCTGGCGAAACTTTCGCCCCAGAGTGTCGCATGACCGGATGACGGGGAAACTTATCAGATCCGGCGGAGAAATGACAAACGATTTATCTTCGCCGGCAAAACGACCCTGGCGCATTTATTCGTTGAGAGACCTTCATCATGCAAGCGTCTCCCCGCCACATCTCCCGACGGCGGATTTGTTTGACTCCACCGTCTTTTTTCGATATGCATGACCCAACCTTGAAAAACAAAGCGGAAGGAGACCTTCTTATGGCTCATGTGTTGCTCGTCGGCAACGGAGCTCGGGAACACGCGATTGCCGAGGCGATTTTGCGCTCCAAGCGGTCACCACGCCTGTATTCCTTCATGAAAACGAACAATCCCGGCATCGCCTCTCTTTCGGAGGCTGTTCGTCTCGGCCGCTATGACGAGCCGGAGGCCGTCGTCGCCTTTGCGCGGGAGATGAACATCGATATCACCGTCATCGGCCCGGAGGAACCCCTGGGTCATGGGGTCGTGGACGCCCTCGCGGCGGCAGGGATTTCGGCAGTGGGACCGACCCGTTCCCTCGCCCGCCTGGAAACATCGAAGTCCTTTACACGAAACCTGCTCAAAAAATACGGTATCCCGGGAAACCCGCGTTTCCGGAATTTCCATTCGCCCGACGGAATCGAAGCCTTCCTGGACGAACTTGACGGCATCGTTCTGAAACCGGACGGATTGACCGGCGGGAAGGGGGTCATGGTCGAAGGGGATCATTTTCAAACGCACGGGGAGGCCATGGACCTCTGTCTCGACATCCTGAAGAGTCATCCCGGCGTCACTGTCGAGGAAAAGTTGGAGGGAGAGGAGTTTTCCCTGCAGTGTTTCTGCGACGGACAAACGGTCGTGGCAACCCCTCCGGTTCAGGACCATAAAAGACGCTTCGTCGACGACCGCGGCCCGAACACGGGCGGGATGGGTTCCTATTCCGCCGCCGACCACCTCCTTCCCTTCCTGGACGCAGCCGCCGTCGCCGAGGGGCTCTCCATCACCCGAAGCGTCGCCGAGGCGATCCGCCGTGAGACAGGCGTCCCTTACAAGGGGATCATGTACGGCGGCTTCATGATCACCCGTTCGGGAGTCAAGTTGATCGAATACAACGCCCGCTTCGGCGACCCGGAGGCGATGAACATCCTTCCCCTCCTCCGGACGGATTTCCTCGATATCTGCCGGGCCGTCATCGACGGAAGCCTCGATACGCTGGAGATTGTGTTTGAAAAAATGGCGACGGTGTGCAAGTATATCGTCCCGAAGAGCTACGGCCTCCCCCCAAACCACCCCGAGGTCGTTTCCGAATCATCCCGGATAGAAATCGGCGAGACGCCGGGGGCAAGGCTCTATTATTCATCCATCGACCAGCGGCCGGACGGTCTGTACATGACCTCGTCCCGGGCCGTAGGCATGGTCGGCATCGCCGACAACCTGGCGGAAGCGGAACGGATCGCCGAGGCGGCCGTCGGCGCGATTCGCGGTCCCGTGGACCACCGGCCGGACATCGGCACCGAGCCGCTGCTCCGGAAGCGGGTTCTGCACATGAAAATGCTCAAGGCCGAACCAATATAGCAGGAGGGAAACATGCGGCAAAACGACATCAAGCGGGTACTGATCAGCGTGACCGACAAGACGGGCATCGTTGAATTCGCCCAAGGGCTCCAGGCCTACGGCGCGGAAATCCTCTCCACGGGAGGAACGGCGGCGCAGTTGCGAAAAAGCGGCGTCCCGGTCACCGACGTTTCGGACTACACCGGCTTTCCGGAGATGATGGACGGAAGGCTGAAGACCCTGCATCCGAAGATCCACGGCGGTCTTCTCGCCCTCCGGGACAACGAAGGACATATGGACGCCCTCCGGAAGCACGGAATCAACCTGATCGATATGATCGTCATCAATCTCTACCGCTTCGAGGATACCGTCGCAAAAGAGGGCTGCACACTGGAGCACGCAATCGAAAACATCGACATCGGCGGCCCCACGATGCTCCGCGCGGCTTCCAAGAACTACCGCTTTGTCTCCGTCGTGACCGATCCGGAGGATTACCCGAAGATCCTCGCGGAGATGAAACAGACCGGAGGCAGGATCTCCGAGGCGACCAACTTCGAACTCGCCAAGAAGACCTTCCAGCTCACCGCCCGCTACGACGGCGCCATCTCCAACTACCTCGGCCTGCTTGTCGCCGGAAGTCCTGAAAAGCGCGATTTCCCGGACACATTCTCCTGCCAGTTCGCCAAGGCGCAGGATCTCCGCTATGGGGAGAATCCCCATCAAAAGGCCGCTTTCTACCGGGAGCGGGACCTACAGCTTTCCGCCCTTTCCAATGCAAGACAGATCCAGGGCAAGGAACTCTCCTACAACAACATCATGGACAGCGATGCCGCCTGGCAGGTCGTCTCCGACATCCCTCTCCCCGGCGTCGTCATCATCAAGCACGCCAATCCCTGCGGAGCGGCGACGTCCGACGGCGATATGGCGGAAGCCTTCCGGAAGGCGCTGGCCGGCGACCCCGTTTCGGCGTTCGGCGGCATCGTCGCGCTGAACCGTCCCGTGGATGCCGAGACGGCGGAGGAGATGGTCAAGATCTTCTTCGAGGTGATCATCGCCCCGAAGTACAGCGCCGATGCGGTGGAGATCCTGGGGGCCAAGAAAAACGTCCGGGTTCTCGAAATCCCGGCCGTTTGCGGCAAACGTTCCGCGGGCTATGACTTCCGGAGGGTGATGGGCGGGCTTCTCGTCCAGGATCGCGATATGGATGACTTCGATATCCGCACGGCAAAGGTCGTCACGAAACGGGTCCCCACGGAGGCCGAGTACCAGGCGCTCGACTTCGCCTGGCGGGTGGTCAAGCATGTCAAGTCCAATGCGATCGTCTACACCACGAAGGACCAGCTCGTCGGCATGGGAGCGGGCCAGACAAGCCGCGTCGATTCGGTGAAAATCGCGAAGATGAAGGCGGTCCTTCCGACGGAAGGCTGCGTCCTCGGATCGGACGCCTTTTTCCCGTTCCGGGATGGGCTGGACATGGCCGCGCAGGCCGGAATCACCGCGGTCATCGAGCCGGGCGGTTCGATCAAGGATGAGGAGGTTATCCGGGCCGCGGACGAGCACGGCATCGCGATGATCTTCACGGGGATCCGTCATTTCAAACATTAGGAGAAAAGAGATGCAGGAAAAGGCCGGGATTGTCGTCAGCGTCGTCATGGGAAGCGATTCCGATCTTCCGGTGATGGAGGAGGCGGTCAAGGTCCTGGAGGCCTTTGCGATTCCGCATGAACTCTTTCTGACCTCCGCCCACCGAACGCCGGAACGGACCGCCGCATTCTGCCGCGGGGCGTACAAGCGGGGGGTGAAGGCGATCATTGTCGGCGCCGGGGCCGCGGCCCACCTTGCCGGGGTGATCGCATCCCAAACGATGCTTCCCGTAATCGGGGTGCCGATCGACGCCACGCCGCTCCAGGGGCTGGACGCCCTGCTGGCGACGGTCCAGATGCCCGGCGGCATCCCCGTCGCGACCATGGCGATCGGCAAGGCGGGGGCAAAAAACGCCGCGCTGTTCGCCGTCCGGATTCTGGCCCTGGAGGACGCCGATCTTCTCAAGAAGCTCCAGGCCTATGTCCGGAAGATGGCGCAGGAGGTCGAACGAAAACACGAAAACCTCAAGAGATGATATGTCCCTCCTGCTGAAGATCGACCCCGCAAAGCCCGATGCGGAAAAATTGGCGGAGGCCATTCGAATTCTGCGCGGGGGAGGCGTCGTCGGTTATCCCACCGAGACCTTCTACGGACTCGGCGCCGACGCTCGAAACGAAAAGGCCGTGGAAAGGATCTTCCGGATCAAGGGACGGGATTTCCGCAACCCGATCGCGCTGATCGTCTCCGACGAGCGCGAAGTGATTCCGCTCGCGGAGGAGATCCCGGCGACGGCCAAGACCCTGATGCGAACCTTTTGGCCGGGGCCGCTCACCCTTCTTTTTCGCGCCTCTCCTACGGTTTCACCCCGCCTCACCGGCGGAACGGGGAAAATCGGCATCCGCGTTTCCGGACACCCGATCGCGAGGTACCTGGCCGCGGGCGTCGCCGGTCCGCTGACGGCCACCAGCGCCAACCTCTCGGGTGGTGCGGAGTGCTCTTCGGCGGCTGCGGTCGTCCGAACCCTGGGCAATCTTCCCGATGCCATCCTGGACGGAGGGGTTTCGAAAGGAGGTGCAGGTTCGACGATCCTCGACGTCACCCTCTTTCCCCCCCGGATCGTCCGGGACGGCGCCATCTCCGGCAACCTGATCCTGCGCATGCTGACCTTGACGGAAAAACCAATCTCCCCATGAGGCCCATGCAACCCAGCATCCTTCGTCGCCAGGAGCATAACATATCCCGCAGTCAGATCAGCACGAATGCCCTGCGCACGCTGTACCGGCTCCATGACAACGGCTTTATCGCGTACCTGGTTGGGGGGTGCGTCCGCGATCTTCTGCTGGAGCGAACCCCCAAGGACTTCGACATCGCTACAAACGCGGCGCCCGGTCAAATCAAACGGCTTTTTCGCAATTGCCGCCTCGTCGGCCGTCGTTTCCGGTTGGCGCACCTCCACTTTCAGCA
>JAQTRB010000065.1 GCA_028712015.1 Syntrophales bacterium | reverse complement strand
TATCGTGAACGGTCGTGTTGTGGTCGGCGCCGGCCGCATTCGTGCTGTAATTCAGGCCCATGGTGGGCTTGCGCCGCGGTTCGTGCATCGGGATCTCCTGCCCCTTGACCTGCATCGCCAGCGCTTCTGAACCCTTTCCGATCCTTGCTGCCGCCCGCCGGGTCCCCTCCGCCAACAGGTCTCCGAACCCTTGACGCAGCGCGATCCGTTCCACCATCCGGACCATCGCCTCGGCATTGCCGAAGGTCAAATCCAAGCCGTCCGTGTCTTCCCGGCGCAGGATTCCCTTTTCGAAGCATTCCATCGCAAAGGAGACGGCCACACCCGCGGAGATCGTATCGATCCCGTGGCGGTTGCAGATTTCAGCGGCCTTGATCAGGGCTTCCAGATCGTCGATCCCGCAGTTGGAACCGAGGGCCGCCAGGGTTTCGTACTCGGGCCCGCCGTACACCGGGTCGGCCGCAAAAGACCCCTCCAGTCTGACCACCCGCTTGCAGCGGACGGGGCATCCGTAGCAGTGGTCCATTTTCGTCACGTACTTTTCACACAGGACCTGCGCGGTAATCTTCCCGACGCCCGGAAACCTGCCCCCCTGAAAGTTTCGGATGGGCAGATTCCCGTTCGCTTCATAGCCCAGCATGTCCGAACCGGTCCCGTACCGCCATTGCCTGCACTTCTCTTTATAATTCAGCATCATCCAGCGGTTCAGTTCGCGGAGCTTTCCCGGATCGGCAGCTTCCGGCAGACGGCCGCCCCGGACGGCGATCGCCTTGAGCCGCTTCGAGCCCATCACCGCCCCCATCCCGGTCCTTCCGGCCGCATGGGTCACGTCGTTCAAAATACAGGCAAACCGGACCTGTTTTTCGCCGGCTGGACCGATCACCGCCGTGCGAATGCGCGGGTCTCCCAGTTCTTCCCGGATGGCCCGCTCCGTTTCCGCCGTCTCCAGTCCCCAGAGACGACCGGCATCGCGGATCTCCGCTTCTCCGTCCTTGATCCAGAGATAAACCGGTTTGGCGGAAATTCCCGCGATAACGATGGCCTCGAAACCCGCCCGCTTGAGCTCGGCGCCCCAAAACCCGCCGGCCTCCGATTCCCCATACCCACCGGTCATCGGGGATTTGCACCCGACGCTGTTTCGCCCGCTGCCCACGAACGGATGCCCGGTCAATGTCCCCAGCGCAAACACAAGCCGGTTCTCCACTCCGAATGGGTCGATGCCTTTCGGCATTTCGGTGAAAAGCGTATGGGCGATGATCCCCCGACCGCCCAGATAGCGCCGGTAATGGTCGTCCGAAACCGCCTGCACCGTGAGTTTGCCGGCGGTCAGATCCACCCGCAGAATGTTGCCGTTGATTCCCTTCATTTTTTCTCCATAGATGAACTTGCAGAAATCATCATGCAGTCACCAAGGTTTCCAACGGCAGGTCTGAACGACCCCCCGTGCCGGTCAGAAATGGTACGTCGAGGCGATAAAGACGTTCCAGGTACGGGCCGAAACATCCTGGTCGATCCGGTCGGAGGTGATGTGCGCCGTTCCCGATCCCTGCGCATAATTCCCGCCGACGGTGATGGTGCTCTGCTTGATCCGGAAGCTGATCGATCCGGCAATGCCGTACATATCGATTTTTTCGCCCCCGAGGTTCGTGCCTGTGGTAATGTCGGGCGAGTTGGATTGGTTTGAAAAAACCCCTCCCCGGAAGGTCCACCCCTTCCAGGGCGAATATTCCGTTCCCAGGGCGAAGTTGGCCACCGCCTCCCGTTCCACCCGTGTTCCGAGCATCTCGTAACCGAATCCCGGATACAGGGCCACGTCTCCGGAGACGAGCCAGGAGGGATTGATCCGATAGGCGGCCCCGAGTCGGCACTGCCACGGGTATTCCTGTTTGTCGCTGGAGGTAATGCGCTGGTGATTCAGGACGGGTTTGTCGTCCAAGGTCGAGTGATCGATTTGCTGAAAGGTGGCATCGGAATCGACCACAAAGGTCCGGGACAGGGCCGCACCGAAGGAGAATCGGTCGGACGGTTTCCAAAGCAACCCGAGAATCGGCCGCGTTCCCCATTCGCGGATCTTGAAATAGAAATTGTTCAATCGGTCCCGCCCGTTGCTGAGTCGGAGCAATTCGTTTTCAATAAACAGCGTGTCCCTCTTGTGCACATACAAGGTCATCCCCAAAGCGAGGGTTTCCGAAACTTTGATCGCCACGGAGGGACCGAATTCGTTGACGCTGTCTTCCGTGTTCAGGTTCAGAACATAGCTGGCAATCCGGAGGTTCGGATCGCCGTAGTGCTGCTTCATCTCCGGGGGGATTGGCAGATCGGCGAAGGTTTCATCCATGTTTTCGAAGGCATGTTCCGGGACAGCGTAGGAAAAACCGAACGAGACGGACCCGATGGGCTGCTGAATCCCGAAGAAATTGGGGACGATGGCGGAATAGTTCCGGTTGAGGTCGGAACCGGCGATCACACCGCTGTATTTTTTGGAAAGGCTGTAATAGGCATTTACGCTGGCGGACAGGCTCTTCTCCTGGGAATGGACGATCCCGGCGGGGTTGTAGTACATGCCGGACGCGTCGTCGGCCAGCGCGGTGAAGGCCCCGCCCAGGCCCGCGGCCCGTTCGCCGATGATCATGTTGTTGTAGTGGAACTCATCGGCCGGGACCGCTGCGGGGGAAATCAGACAGGCCAGTATCCAACACGCCGCCGGCAGGTATCGCTTCAGGATCGTCATGGTGTTTTCTCCTTTCTCCATGCCCTTCCGCGGAAAGACGGAAAAGAACCGCAGCGGGGATGGACTGGCTTTCCCCATCCTTGCCCGCTGAAGATCCCGAAAACGGTCGATCTTGCGCATCACTTGTCGTCCGACCGGGAATTGGAGCGTAAATATCACGATTTTCATTGAAAATCCAATACGGAAACGAACAGGATCCGGCGGCTTCGCCGATCTTTTTCCCGAGACGGCGAACCCGTGCCTCACGTCAACGGATTGCTCCAGGAGCTGTCCGACGAAAGAGGGTTCCGACCGGTTTCGCTTGACATTCTTTTCCATTTGGGGTTTAGTTGCAGTCTGAAAAGACGGACAGAAAAAAGGTCTTGGGAGTGAACAAGTTGAACTTCGATACCCTTTTTTGCGTTTCAGAAATTTCGGTCTGTCGACCTCTCCGATCAGCATGTTTCCATTCCCCGTCCATCGATGAAATCCCTTTGCTTCCGAAGGCGAAAGTGATGTCCAAGAGGTTTTAAGCAGCAACCCTAAACAAGGAGGTGGAGATTATGAAACGTTTCGCAGTAGTGATTGCCCTGGCGGTCATGGGTTTCTTCTGTTTGACCGGGATCGGCTTTGCGCAGGCGATCGAGAGTGAGTTCTATCTCATCACCCCGGTTTCCAAGGATGTCCACGATCCGGCCCTGAAGGCGTTCGCGGCTTATGCGAAGAAGAAGTACAACGTGGATCTCAAGACCAGCGCCATGCCGCAGGGCACGCCGGTCGCCTATGGTCAGATCGTCGAATGGAAGGGAAAGCCCCAGGCGGACGTCTTCTGGGGCGGCGAAGGAACACTCTTCGACCTGCTGGCCGAACAGGGGCTGCTGGACAAGGTGAGCATCCCCAAGGCGATGTGGGATGAGATCCCGGCGACGATCGGCAAGCCTGTCGGACTGCCGCTGAAGGACCCCAAAGGGTTCTGGGTAGGAACGACGCTCGAACCCTACGGATTAATTTATCAGCCGAAACTGCTCAAACGGCTCGGCGTCGAGCTCAAGGACTGGGACGATATGCTCAATCCCAAACTCAAGGGGCAGATCGCCCAGTGCACGCCGGACCGGTCCAGTTCGAGCCATGCGAGCTACGAAGTGATCCTGGCCATGTACGGCTGGGAAAAGGGCTGGGACTGGCTGAGCAGACTGGCGGCCAACACGGGAATCTTCACGGCCCGCTCCCGCGACGTGCCGAGCGTGGTGTCCAAGGGCGAGTTTGCCGTCGGCATGGCGGTCCCCAGTTACATGGCCTTCGCCGAGGTCCTCGGCGGCTATGACATCATGTTCGTTTACCCGAAGAATGCCTACGTGACCCCCGAACCGATGGCGGTGCTCAAGGGCGCCCCCCATCCCAAGGCGGCCCATGCCTTCGTCGAGTTCCTCCTGACCGAAGAAGGTCAGCGGATCTTCATGGAGCGCGGCCTCTACCCGATCACCCCGAAGTACAAGGTGCAGGGGGCGCCGGGCTCCGCCGCGGAGAAGGCGGTCCAGTTCACGGCCGGCATCCGCTCCTTCTATGACATCCAGGTCGGCAATGTCTACGACCCCAAGGTCGCCGGCGATAAAAAGCGGAACGCGGACGTGAACGCGTACTTCCGCAAAGAGATTGCCGAGAAGCACAAGGAACTCATTAAAAAATAGTCCGATATTTGCAAATTTCCTACTGCCGCCCGCCCCCGGAGGACCATCGGGCTCCCCCGGGGCGGGTGGAGAGCCACGACGAGAACCAATTGCGGCCGGCGAACGGAGAGTTGGGACCGAAATTCAAGGATCTGCGTCTGGCGGGCATGGCCGGTGCAAACAACCAACGGGTCGGATGGACAAAGCGATGAATATTCAACTCAAAGACATGGTGAAACGATTCGGCGCTCTGGAAGCGGTGAGCCACGTCTCCCTGGATATCCAGGACGGCGAGCTCTTTACGCTCTTGGGTCCTTCGGGTTGCGGCAAAACGACGATTCTCCGTCTCATCGGCGGCTTTCACAAACCCGATCACGGCGAGGTCTATTTCGGGGATCGGGAGGTGTCGGGGATCCCCCCCTACGAGCGGAACATCGGCATGGTCTTTCAGAACTACGCCCTCTGGCCGCACATGACCATCTTCGACAACGTCGCCTACGGCCTCAAGATCAAAAAAGCGGCCGGGAAGGAGGTTTCCGAAAAGGTGGGGCGAGCGCTGTCGCTGGTCAATCTGACGGGACTTGAAACGCGTTATCCGGGTCAGCTCTCGGGAGGACAGCAGCAGCGCGTGGCCCTGGCCCGCGCGTTGGTCCTCAACCCGGACGTGCTTCTGCTCGACGAGCCCCTCTCCAACCTGGACGCCAAAATCCGCCAGCAGGTGCGCGCCGAAATCCGGAAGCTCCAGAAGGACCTCGCCATCACCGCCATCTACGTAACCCACGATCAGGAGGAGGCCCTGACCCTTTCGGACCGCATCGCCGTCCTCGACCACGGAAAGCTCCAGCAGTTGGGTTCCCCCCGCGACCTCTACCAGCGGCCGGAAAATCCGTTCGTGGCGGACTTTATCGGCATCAACAACCTGATTGACGGCCGGGTGAAGGAGATCCAGGAAACGAAGGGATGGATGGCCGTGGAGACCCGTTTCGGGCTCATCAAATGCATCTTTGAAGCCCGGTTCAAGACCGGGGAGGCCTGCAAGGTCACCGTCCGTCCCGAGGTGGCTACCATCAGCAACACCGAAGAGACGGGCAACGAAACGAACCGGATCAACGGAAAGGTCAGCTTTGCCTCCTACATCGGCAACGCCATCCGCTACGACATCGAGCTGGATCCGGAGACCATCTTCAAGGTGGACGTGCAGAATCCGTGGAACCAGCAGCCCTTCCCCATCGGCGAGAAGGTGCATGTGAGTTTCCCCATACAGATTACGCTGGGGATTCCCGCTTAAGAAGAGAGGATCGACCGCGTGAACACTGAAAACAACGCAGCCCTACCCAAACCCAGTGTCTGGGCGGACGTGAAGCCCAGCGGATTTTTGAGTTACGGACTCATTTGGGCCTTTTTCATCATCTTTTTGATTTATCCCCTGATCCGGCTTTTCTACGACAGTTTCACGACCGAGACCGGTGTCTTCACCATCGCCAATTTCCAGGACTTCTTCACCGACGCCTTCTATCTGAAGTCCCTGTTCAACTCCCTGATGCTGGGCGTGGGAACCGTAATCACCACCTCGATCATCGGCATCGCGATCGCCTTTCTCCTGCTGCGGTACGATTTTCCCGGCCGGGGGCTCTTCTCCTACCTGACGATCATCCCGATGATCATGCCGCCCCTGGTCGGCGTGATGGGGTTCGTTTTCATCCTGGGCCGCGCCGGAACCGTCAACATCATCCTCCAGGACTATTTCGGTTTTACACATCCGGTGAACTTTATGTACGGCCTTCACGGGGTGCTCCTCGTCGAGACGCTGCACCTGTTTCCGCTGATGACGCTCTCCATCGTCGATGCGATGGGAAAGATCTCGCCCTCGCTCGACGAGGCGGCCGAAAGCGTCGGGTCCCGGGGGCTCCGCAAGTTCTGGGATATCACCTTTCCGCTGACGACGCCCGGCTACGTCTCCGGCGCATTGCTCGTCTTCATCTGGACCTTCGCCGATTTCGCCACGCCGCTGGTGGTCGGAATCTCCGACCTGCTCGCCTCCCAGGCCTATCTGAACATCGTCCAGTTCGTGGACCGGCGTCTCTTCAAGATGGGGATCGTCATTTCGGCCATCATGGTGATCCTGGCGATCCTGTTTCTGATCATCGCCAAGAAGTACGTGTCGATCAAGGACTACAGCTCGCTCTCCTATTCGGTGATCGAGCGCAGAAAGCTCTCGCCGCTGGCGCAGGTGGGAGCGGTTTCCTTTATGGGATTCATCCTGCTTTTGGCCTTCATCCCCTACCTGGGACTGGCGCTGGATTCCTTCGGCAGGGGTTGGGCGTTGACCCCCTTTCCGGTGAAATACACGCTCCAGTATTTCCAACGGGTGGCCTTCGAAACGCCCAAGTTTATCATCAACAGCCTGCTGTTTTCGGGGATATCGGTCGTGATCTGCATCGCCGTGGGCGTGCCCGTCGCCTGGGTGATGTCCCGGACAAAACTTCCGGGGCGGGGGGTCCTCGATTCGCTGACGACGCTGATCCTGGCCCTGCCGGGGACCGGCATCGGCATCGCCTACATGCGGGCCTTCCGGGATCCATTGCCCCTGATGAGCATGGCCCTCATCGGCATGTGGATCGTCATTCCCATCGTTCTGGCGGTCCGGCGGCTCCCCTACACGGTTCGGGGGACCTTCGCCTCGCTGCTCATCGTGCACCG
Source organism: Syntrophales bacterium (assembly GCA_028712015.1). GTDB lineage: Bacteria > Desulfobacterota > Syntrophia > Syntrophales > UBA5619 > UBA5619. The sequence continues at coordinate 342 of JAQTRB010000065.1, read as the reverse complement.
CTCCTTCGAGGAGGCGGCCGAAAGCGTCGGCGCCACCAAACCGAGGACCTTCAAGGACGTTACGCTCCCGCTGATCTGGAAGGGGGTCCTGGTGGGGTCCCTCTACTCCTTCATCCTGGCCCTTCAGGAGGCATCGGCGACGCTGCTTCTGGTCATCCCCGGCCATGAAATGATGACGGTGGGCATTTTCAACTTCTACATCGGCGGCTCCGTCAACGAGGCGGCCGCCCTCGGCGTCATCCTGATCGTGCTTGGCGCCGCGTGCCTCTTCATCATCAACCGGATGGCCGGCTCCAAGATGGGGGGCGTCTTCGGTTGACGAGCGCCCGGCCGGTGTTTTCC
>JAQTRB010000064.1:5511-7486 GCA_028712015.1 Syntrophales bacterium | reverse complement strand
GCCCCCGCCTTCCGGAAGACATCGATGGCGATCGGGGCCGTGATGTCGTTCCCCAGCGCGATATCCACCTTCGCGTTGATCAGCATTCCGGGGCGCACCCGGTCGAGGTCCGCGTGCCGGGAAAGGATCTTTTCCGTGATTGTCATACCCATTGCGATGCTCTCCTTTGTCGATTTCAGGAATACCGTCTTCGGGACGGCATCCCGTTCTTACCGGATCTTCCTTTGTTTCGCAACCCTTAAGCCTGAACTTTCCGGATGTCCCTTCGCAGCCATTCCAGGCGGTTCAGCGCATTGATGTAGGCCTTCGCCGAGGCCACCAGGACGTCGGGATGGGCGCCCCGGCCGACGGCGGAACGGCCGTTGAACTTGAGCTGCACCGTCGCCTCCCCCTGGGCGTCCGTTCCGCCCGTCACCGCGTTGACGGCATATTTCAGGAGAGGATAGTCGGTCCGGGTGATCTTCCGGATCGCCGTGAAGATCGCGTCGACCGGCCCGACGCCGAAGCCCGCCTCCTGAACCATCTTTCCCTCCACCTCCATCTGCATCGTTGCGGTCGGCACGGCCTGGTTGCCGCTGACGACATTGAGGTAGACGAAACGGTATTTTTCCTCGCTCCGCGAGGCCTCCTCATAGACGATCGACTCCAGATCCTCGTCAAAGACCTCCTTCTTGACGTCGGCCAGTTCCTTGAAGCGGACGAAAATTCGCTGCATCTCCTCTTCTTTCAGGGCATGACCCAGCGCCCGGAGGCGATCGGCGACGGCGTGGCTCCCCGAATGTTTCCCGAGGACGATATGGGTGTCGGAGATCCCGACCGATTGCGGGGTCATGATCTCGTAGGTGATCTTCTCCTTGATCAGGCCGTCCTGATGAATTCCCGACTCGTGGGCAAAGGCGTTCGCCCCGACGATGGCCTTGTTCGGCTGGACATGGATGCCCGTGATCTGCGTCAGCAGCCGCGAGGTCTGATGGATATACTCGGTCCGGATTCCCGTCCAGAGGTTGAAGAGGTCCTTCCGGGTTTTGATGGCCATCACGACCTCTTCCATGGCGCTGTTTCCCGCCCGTTCGCCGATCCCGTTGATCGTACACTCCACCTGCCGCGCCCCGTTCCGGACGGCCGCCAGCGCATTCGCCGTGGCGAGCCCCAGATCGTTGTGGCAGTGGACCGAGATGACCGCCCGGCGGATGTTCTTTACGCGCCGGAAAAGGGTGGCGATCAGGTCGCCGAACTCATCCGGGACGGCGTAACCCACCGTATCCGGGATGTTCACCGTGGTGGCCCCGGCGGCGATGACCGCTTCGACCATCGCGCAGAGGTAATCCCGGTCGCTGCGGGTCGCATCCATCGGGGAAAACTCCACGTCCTGCGTATATCCCCGGGCATGGGCTACGGCCGCGACCGCCTCCCGGAGCACCTGTTCGCGGGATTTGTGGAGCTGGTACTGGAGGTGGATGTCCGACGAGGAGATGAAGGTGTGGATCCGCGGCGAGGCCGCCTCGGCCACCGCCTCCCAGGCCCGGTCGATGTCGGTTGTGTTGGCCCGTGCGAGCGCCGCGATCCGGCATTCCCGGATCTCCCGGGCGATCTGACGGACGGAGGCGAAATCCCCCTCCGAGGCGACCGGGAATCCGGCCTCGATGATATCCACGCCCATCTTTTCAAGCTGGCGGGCGACCCGCAGCTTCTCCTCCGGGTTCATGCTCGCCCCCGGCGACTGCTCCCCGTCCCGTAGCGTCGTGTCGAAAATGAAAACCCGGCCCTCCGCATTCCTCTCTTCCGCTGATTCCATGATGCGCTCCTTTTTCGTACAAAATAAAAAAGGCCATGGGCGCTGCCGCCCATGGCCTTTAGGTTTTCTCGATGATCCGTTTACGGAGTCCCTAATAACGACAGGCGGCGGTCCCTATGTCGAAGGCACAGGAGGGCGAGACCCAAAAGGAGGGGCAGAATGCCGACGATCCGGCTGTTC
>JAQTRB010000064.1:0-5411 GCA_028712015.1 Syntrophales bacterium | reverse complement strand
GGGCTTCCAGACGAAAGGCCGTCATCTTGTCCTGCATCTGATCCCTGAGCAGGCGCATCTCTTTCTGAGCCGCCGCGATCTTCGCCTCATCGGGATTGGGGGTCAGCCACAGTTTCCGGATCTCGTCGCGTTTGGTGAACATCTGCTCCCGAGCGGGTTTCAACTCTTTCCAATGGGCTTCCCGCATCTCTTTGATCTTCGTCGTCTGTTCCGCCGTCAGGTTCAAACCGGCCGGCCCCTGAAAATCGCCCCGCGCGCAGGGACCGTACCCCGGACCCCGTCCCCCGCCGAATGCGAATGCCGAGGTTGCAAGCGCCGCCACAAAGAGGACGGCCATCACTGTCCCTATTCTTTTTTTCATGTTCATTCTCCTTCAATTCAATTCAATTTTTCGATCCATTTTGCCGTGAACCCGATTTTCGGGGTTCGCCATTTCCGTTTGGCTTTCATTAGAGCAACAGCCGTGCCAGAGGGGCTTAAGAATCATAATATGTTGAATTCATTTCCATATGATCATGTTTCCCGGGAATCCCGCCGGCGGCGCCGGCAGCGCGCAGAAAAAAGTGGATCGTAAGTATCCACTTGTGGTATCCAGTTGATCAACAAGTATCCGGAATGAAGGGAAGCGGTCATGGACGACGGGCGATATAAGAAGAAGCGGCTCTGGACGGTGATTCCGCCCTGGCCGATCATCGGGGCGGTCCTGATCCTGATTCCGGTTTTCAGTTTTTTGACCCTGGTGAATATTGACCGGCAGAAAGAGCAGACGACGCGCCTGCTCGTCGAGAAGGGCGCGGCCTTGATCCGCTCCTTCGAGGCCGGCGCCCGAACGGGAATCGGGTTGCGCTGGGGCGATTTTCAGCTCCAGAAGCTCCTCATCGAGATGGCCGAGCAGCCGGGCATCGACTACCTGATCGTGACCGATGCGCGGGGAACGATTCTGGCCGACGGCGATCCGTTGCGAATCGGAATGGCCTACGGCCAGGATCTCGACCTGGTGAAGATCGCCGGTTCCGAAACCGTTGCCTGGCGCCGGGTTCCCAACAGCGAAGGCGCGGACAGCTTCGAGGTGTACCGCCGATTTGCGCCGACGCGGGAACCCGGCGCGGAGCTTCCCGGGCCGTTCCGCGGGGAAGCGCCGCGGGAAGGGACGGCGCCGGCGGCGGCGGCGGGGGAGGGAGAGGGAGAAGGAGAAGGAGATGTTCCGCCGGGCCTGGTCATCTTCGTCGGTCTGGATATGGGGCCGATCAACGCCGCGCAAGAGGAGGACAAACTTCATACGATCGGGATGGCCCTCCTCTTTCTGCTCATCGGTTGCGCCGGGATCGTCTTGCTGCTGTTCGCCCAGGGTTACCGGGCGGCGCGGAGTTCCCTCTCCCGGATCAAGGCCTTCTCCGACAGTCTTGTGGAGAACATGCCGATCGGTCTTGTGGCCACCGACGCCGGGGGCAGGCTGAGCGCCTTCAACCAGACGGCGGAGAGGATCCTCAAACGTGCCGCCGGAGAAGTTCTCGGGAAGCCCGCGGAGACGATCCTTCCGGGGAGCTGCCGGGAGCTTTTTCGCACCCTTGCGGCGGAGCGCCGTTTGATCGAGCGGGAGATCGACTGTGCCGTGGCGGCGGACCGGACCATCCCGCTCGATGTGATCGCGACGACGCTCCATGAGGATGACGGCGCCTTTGTCGGCCACGTGATCCTCTTTCGGGATATGACGGAAATCCGGCGCCTCGAGGAGGAGATTGCCCGGAGCCGGCGTCTGGCGTCCCTGGGAAGCCTTGCCGCCGGCGTCGCCCACGAGATCCGCAATCCGCTCAGTTCGATCAAGGGATTCGCCACCTGGTTCCGGGAGCGCCACCGGGAAGATCCCGAAGACCGGGAGACGGCGGACGTGATGATCCGCGAGGTGGATCGACTGAACCGCGTCATCACGCAACTTCTTGAATTCGCCCGGCCGCTGACGATCGATCGCGTTCCGATGTTGCTTTCGGCGGTGATTCGTCATGCCCTGCGGATGGTCGAGGGCGATGCGCGCGCAAAGGGAATTGTCGTCGAAGCGGACCTTTCGTCCGACATCGGGGAAATCCCGCTCGACGCCGACCGGATGACCCAGGTTTTCCTGAACCTGTTCCAGAACGCAATCGCCTCGATGGCGGCGGGCGGCGTCCTTCGCGTTTCGCTCGGCCAACGGGATGAAAAAACCGTTTGCGTCACCGTTGCCGATACGGGCATCGGCATCCCGCGGGAGGATCTCCACCGGGTGTTCGATCCCTATTTCACGACCCGTCCGTCCGGAACGGGTCTCGGACTGGCGATCGTCCAGAAGATCGTCGAGGGGCACGGCGGCGAGGTCCGTCTGGAAAGCGAACCGGGCAGAGGAACGAAGGCAACTGTTTTAATTAGGGACAGCGCCTATTTAAAATAAATAGGCGCTGTCCCTAATTAAAACTATGGTGATCCATTCATGAAGACAAAAAATTCGGTACTGGTTGCGGATGACGATCTTGCCCACCGGACGATGCTCCGCAAACTCCTTTCGGGCTGGGGATACGCGGTCGAAGAGGCGGACGACGGCGGCACGGCCGTCGCGGCGGCGCAGAGACAGCCGTTCGACCTGATTCTGATGGATATCCGGATGATCAAGGTTTCGGGCCTCACGGCGCTGGCCGAGATCAAGGCGTTCAATCCGGCCATCCCGATCGTGATCATGACCGCGTATGCCTCCGTGGAGACGGCCGTGGATGCGCTCAAGAAAGGCGCCTACGACTATCTGACCAAGCCGCTCGATTTCGACGAGCTCCGGCGGACCATCGAGCGGGCGATGGAGCACAGCCGGCTCAAGGAGGAGAATCGCCTGCTCAAGGAGAGCCTCGGCGACCGCTTCGACCGGCGGAACCTGATCGGTCGCTCCGCCGCGATGACGCGCCTGATCGAAACCGCGGTTCAGGTCGCGCCGTCGGAGGCGACGGTCCTGATCACCGGCGAATCCGGCACCGGCAAGGAGATGATCGCGGGGCTGATCCACTTCAACAGCCTGCGGAAGGAGAAACCGTTCATCAAGTTCAACTGCGCGGCGATCGCCGAGACCCTTCTGGAATCGGAGCTTTTCGGCCACGAGAAGGGGGCCTTCACCGGGGCCGATCGACGCAAGGAGGGAAAGTTCCGCCAGGCCGACGGGGGCAGCCTGTTCCTCGACGAGGTCAGCGAGATGTCGCTCGGGATGCAGGTGAAACTCCTGCGCGTCCTCCAGGAACGAGAGATCACCCGCGTCGGCGGCGAAGAGGTGATCCGGGTGGATGTGCGGCTGATCGCCGCGACGAATCGGGATCTGCTGCGGGAGATTGCCGCCGGACGCTTTCGCGAGGACCTCTTCTACCGGCTGAATGTCGTGACGCTCCGCATCCCGCCGCTTCGGGAGAGGATCGAGGACATTCCGCTGCTGGCCCAGGATTTTCTGGTCCGTTTCACGGAGAAAAACCGCAAGACGATCCGGGGATTCACGCCGCAGGCGATGGATTGTCTGCTCCGCCACCCCTGGCCGGGAAACGTCCGGGAGCTGATGAATGCCGTGGAACGCGGGGTCGTCCTCTCCCGGGGGGATTATCTGGCGGAGGAAGAGCTGGCTCTGCTGCTGCCGGAGGGGGGCGTCGCGCGCGGGGCATCCTCGCATCCGAAGGCCGCCGCCCTCGGATGGACGACCGCTTCGCGGGGGGAGACTTCCGCTCAGGCGACCGCCGCCGGCGCGCCGACCTTTCCAAGGACGGCCGATCCGCTGCCCGGCATTGCCGGCGAGCGGACGGCGGCGCGGGGAGTCGCGCAAGACGATACAACCGTTCCGGGCGGCGAGGCCGGATCGCTCGAGGAGGTGGAACGGGAAACGATCCTCCGGATGCTCGCCATGGTCGGCGGCAACAAAAGCGAGGCCGCCCGGCGTTTGGGCATCACCCGCCGGACCCTCCACCAGAAGCTGAAGAAATACGGTGTTATGTGAGTATTCGAACGGACGCCGACCTTTCCCGGAAATCCCAGCTCTTCCTGCTTTCGCTGTTGACCGGTCTCTTTTACCTCAACATGCTGTTGCGGGTGGTTCTGTCGCCGCTTCTCCCGCTGATCGAAAAGGACCTCGGGCTCAGCCATTCCGGCGCGGGCAGCTTCTTCATGATGATCGCGATGGGGTACGCGACCGGTCTCTTCGGGTCGGGATTCGTCTCGGCGCGCCTTTCGCACCGTTGGACGATCGTCATCGCCTCCGTTGCCGGCGGCTGCATCTTCGGCCTGATTGCGGTGAGCCAAGCCCTCTGGGCCATCCGGCTTGGACTCGTGTTTCTGGGAGTCGCCTCCGGTCTCTACCTCCCTTCGGGAATGACCACGATCACCGCCGCCATCCGTTCCGACCACTGGGGAAAGGCGATCGCCTTTCATGAGTTCGCCCCGACACTGGCGTTCATCTCCGCGCCGTTGATCGTCGAGGGCCTTCTTCTGTTTTGCCGCTGGCAGGAAATCCTCATCCTGATCGGCGCGAGCTCCGTTTGTCTGGGGCTGGTTTTCTTCCGCCTGGCCCCGGGCAAGGATTTTTCAGGGGAGGCGCCGACGCTCGACAACATCCGTCTGCTGGTCGGGACGCCGGCCTTCTGGATCATGGCCGTCCTCTTCTCTTTGTCCATCAGTTCCACGATGGGCCTCTACAGCATGATGCCGCTCTACCTCGTCGCGGAAAGGGGGATCGACCGGGAAACCGCCAACATGCTGGTCGGCCTGTCGCGCGTCTCTCTGCTGATCATGGGGTTTTTTGCCGGCTGGATCTCCGACCGCATCGGTCCGAAACCGACGATCACCGCCGTGATCCTCTTCAACGGCCTGATGACGATTCTTCTCGGGCTGCTGCCCGGCCGCTGGGTGCTCTTGATGGTCTTTCTTCAGCCGACGCTGACGGGATGCTTCTTTCCGGCGGGATTCACGATCCTCTCCCGAATCGTTCCGGCGAATGCCCGGCATCTTTCCGTTTCGCTGACGATGTTCATCGCCTATCTTATCGGCGCCGGTTTTGCCCCGATGCTGTTCGGGGTATTTGGGGACCGGGGGGCCTTCGGAACCTCGTTCATTCTCGCGGGAGGTCTGATGCTGCTGAGTGCGCTGCTTCTGCCCCGACTGGTCCTGCGGGAGGAGCCCAAGGGCTGATGCCGTCAGGGGCGGATCCGCTCGAAAAGACAGAGACCGTTTTGCTTCCGCCGACCGATCCATGCCTCCCGTTCCAGCTCCAGCAGATGGACATACGTCTCGTTGAGGGCGAGGAGACGGTCGAACGGGGATCGGATATCGCCGAAGATGAAGCGGGAAATCCCGCCGCTGGTCTTCGGCTGCCCCGTCAGGGCCTGCAGGGCGAGGTTCGATCTGTCGTGGTGGTGCTCCCGCAT
>JAQTRB010000063.1 GCA_028712015.1 Syntrophales bacterium | reverse complement strand
AACATCCCCATTTTTGCAGGAAGGATTCGATCAGCTGCGGGATGTCCTCCTTGTGGACCCGAAGCGACGGCACCTGGATCCGGACGACAAACCGGTAGAGCAGATCGGCACGGAACCTTCCCCCGCCGGCCTCCGCATCGATATCCCGGTTCGTCGCCGCGACCACCCTGACCCCCACATGCTTTGCCTCGTGGCCTCCGAGATGCCGGACCTCCCCGTTCTGCATAAACCGCAGGAGCTTCCCCTGGAGCGCCGGCGACATCTCCGTAATCTCGTCCAGAAAGATGGTACCATGCCGGGCTGTCTCCAAAAGCCCGGCATGGACGCGATCCGCACCGGTAAAGGCCCCCTTTTCAAATCCGAAAAGCTCCGATTCGAGCAGGGTTTCCGGAATGGCGCCGCAGTTCACCGCGACAAAAGGTTTTTCGTGCCGGGCGCTCAACCGGTGGAGAGAACGGGCCGTCAACTCTTTGCCCGTCCCGCTCTCCCCGCTGATCAGAACGCTCGCCGCGGCATCCGCCACCCGGGCGATCTGTTTGTAGAAATCGACCATCACCGCCGACGAACCGATGAGCTGGGCTTCCTGCTGGTCCTCAGGCTGACCCTGAATCCAGTGTTGCCGGAATTCCCGGACATCGAGCGCCTTGCGCACCAGCGAACGGATCTCATCCGGTGAAAAAGGTTTGCTGATGTAGTCCGAGGCGCCGCATCGAAGGGCCTCCATCGTCGTTTCCAGCGAACCGAACGCCGTCATCAGGACAACGGGCAGATCCGGCCACCGTCCATGAACCTCCCGGAGAAATTCAAGGCCGTCGACGTCCGGCATCCGGATATCGGACAGCAGGAGATCATACCCGGAAAGATTCTTCTGCAGGGCCTTCCGCGCGGAGGTGAGGGTATCGACCCTGTAACCGGCGCGGAGAAGCGCCTCCTGAAGAAACTCGCAGGCCACGGCGTCGTCGTCAATGACCAGGATGTGAAACGTTTTCCGACCGTCGTCACTCAATATCCGTTTCCCCCCATGAGGCGCCGTCAACGCATGAAACCCATCAGCAACACCGTAAGCCCGACCAGCCAGCCGATCACGGGCTTCACCTGCTTCGTCTCTTCGCGGCTCGCGTAGAAGAGGATGTATCCCGGAACCATCGCGCACAGAATCCCCTCTCGGACATTTCTTTTGAAAGCCCGGATGGCCACAATGTCCTGGCAGACGAGCATGATCAGGAATCCCAACAGAACCATATTCGCGTTCATATCGCCCAATGCCGTTGTCTCCTCCATCAACCGATGCTCACGGGGTTCCACATTTCGGTTTTCCCTCCGTCCGGCGGAGAGGGATTATACAGGAACTATCGGCAAATATCCAGAAAGGGAGGGGCTAGGGGGCACGGCAAAAAAACAAAAGGGCCGTTGGGCACGGCCCCTTGTGGTAGGTGGTGCGGTTCCCGGGGCTTCCTGGTGGGTCTCCGGCGATTCCGATGGATCGCGCCCCGGGCCCAGACGCGGCGGCTCGTCCGCAGCCCGGAGTAGGATCATCCGTCGTTCCGGAGGGCCGCCCGTCCGGCGCCCCGGACACCGATCACGGGAATCTGGACGTCGAAATGCATCAGGAGATAGCCGATCCCCCCCACGGCCAGACCGATCAACGCCCATTGGCCCCCGGCCAGCATGACGATGCCGCCGGCGAAGAGAAACGCCCGCTCGACGGGGGTCAGGTGCTTGACGAGATACCCCATGACGCTCCCCTGGATGAAGAGCATCGCCGCCAGTCCCCCAACGACGAGCAGGATGATTTCCAGTGCGGTCCCCTGCATCAGATAGGCCGTGTTGAACATGAAGTAAAAGGGGAGCACGAAAGCGGAAGCGGCAAGCCTCAGCGCGATCCAGGCCGTGGAGAGCCAGTTTGCCTCGGCGATCGCCGCCCCCGTGTAGACGGCGATGCAGACCGGCGGCGTGAGGCCCGAGAAGACGGCAAAGTAGAAGACGAAGAGGTGGCTCGCCAGCAGCGGCAGGTTCAGTCCCGCCATCGCGGGGATCAGGACCGCCGCCGCGATGACGTAGGCCGCCGTCGTCGTCATCCCCATCCCCAGGATCAGCGCCGTGAGCATGGCGGCCCCCAGGGCCAGCGAGATGTGGGTGCCCGCCAGCTCGATGATGAGCTGGGAGACCTTGACGCCGAAACCGGTCAGGGAGATGAGACTCACCGCCACCTGGACACAGCTCATCATAACCATCAACCAGGCCAGGGCCGTGAGAATGGCCCGGAAGTAGCCTTCCCAGATGATCTTGACCCTTTCCCAGAGCGCCTTGCCGGTCATTTTCCCCCCGGTGAGCAAAAAGACGCCCATCGTCACCACCAGCGCCCAGGCGGCGCACATCTGGGGCGGCAACAGCAGGACGAGAAGAAACAGCAGCGTCCCCACCGGCAACACGAAGACCATCAACTGCCGGGGATGGAGCACCTCGCGGACCTTGGGCATCATTTCCGGCGGCATGGTCCCCAGGCCGTACCGACAGGCCTCCACATAGACGCCCGCCCCGACGCCGAAGTAGAAGATGACCGCCGGAATGATCGCCGCCACCATGACGGTCAGATAGGGGATGTTCAGAAACTCCGCCATGATGAAGGCCCCCGCCCCCATGATCGGGGGCATGATCTGCCCGCCCGAGCTGGCCGTCGCCTCCACGGCGCCGGCGAAGGCGGGGGGGAAGCCCATCCGCTTCATCGTCGGGATCGTAAAGGCCCCGGTGGTGGCCACGTTGGCTACGGCCGAGCCCGAGAGCATCCCGAAGAAGGAGCTGGCGATCACGGCGACGTGGCCGGGTCCGCCCCGGATCCGTCCGCCGCCCAGCTTCGCCAGATCCATGAAGGTTTTGCCAACGCCGGTCGCGAAGAGGACCGGTCCGAAGATCACGAAGAGCGCAATCAGCCGGCTGGTCATATCGGTGAGCAATCCCCAGACCCCCTCGGTCATCAGGTAGATCTGATAGAGGACCTCTTCCATGCCGAAACCGCCATGGCCGAACCGGCCGGGGATCACATCCCCATAGAGGGCGTAGAGGAGGAATCCCGTCACCAAAAGCGGGATGATGAACCCCAGGGAGCGCCGGGTCGCCTCCAACAGGGCGAGGATCAGGACCCCCCCGATGTAGAGCTGATACATCTCATACTGCCCCGGATTCCGAACGATCTCTTCCCACGTGAACATGATGTAGAGACAGGGCGCCAGGCTCAGCGCCAGCAGGAGCAGATCCAGCAGGGACGGGGCGCTCTCCGAACCGAAGATCAGCAGTCTTCCCGCCCCCCGGGCGGTCTTGGTCCGTTCGGGGGACAGCGGATAGGCGAGAAAGACGATCGCCAGACCGAAACTCAGCGAGATGGAACCCTGCAGGACGGGATGAAGGGCCACCGTGAGGGCGGTGAAGAGCAGAAAGACGCTCCAGAGGGCAATCAAGACGCCGATGGCATACTTCCAGAAACCGCGCAGATCTCTCATAGCCGATCCTTTCTCCTCGGGGACGTCCGGGATTTATTTCGGCAGCACGGTCAGCTTCCCGGATGCCTCGCTTCCCTTGCTTCCGCTGGCCTCGACGACATAACTGCCCGGTTTCGCCCGGACATAGATCGCCGTTTTCGCCGTGAACGCGCCGTGCTCATTGGCCTGGATCGCCTCCACCTTCTCGGTTCCCAGACCGACCTTCTCTCCCGCCCCGACCACCATGACGATGTCGATCTGCTCGCCCGGCTGGAACCCGGTTCCGTAAACGGTGATCGCGGCCGAGGCCTTTCCACTGGCAGGCGAGAGAAAGATCTTCGGCACTTCGTCGGTTTTGGTTGCGGTGGTTCCCGCGGCGCAGGCCACAATCAGCGCGGCTGCCGCCAGGATGACGATGAAACAGGGACATGTAAAGCGCTTCATGATCGAAACCTCCTTTCCGGCGGGATCATTTCATTTCCGGCGGCCTCAGCTTGGCGGGAACCTTGACGCCCAAGGTTTCCTCATAGAACTTCGCCGCGCCGGCATGGAACGGCACAAGCAGTTCGAAATCGAGCGCCATCTTGTACATCTCCTCGAACTTGCCTTCCTTCAACGTGGCCAGGGTGTTGAGATCCTTGCGATGGTCGTAGACGGCCTTGACGATCTTGTAGACGACATCGGCGGGGATGTCCTTGTGCACGAAGTCGCTCACCACGTAGGCATAGCTGATCTGCTCCTTGGGCGTCGCCTTGAAGAGCCCCGCGGGAATGGTCATCAGCAGGCCGTGGCCCGGGTACTTGGCATTCATTTTGTCGATCTGGCTCTTGGTGACGGGGATGATGTTGACTTCCATCGCGGATTCCAGGTCGAGAACCGCGGCGTCTTTGAATCCCGCCTTGAACCAGCCCTGGACGCTCCCCGACTTCATTGCGTCCACGCTCGCGGAGATCCCCATCAACTTATAGTTCGGTTTGATACCGAGCGCGTCGAAGAAGAGTTCGATGATGCGTCCCGAAGTCGTGCCCGGGTTCATGGCGTAGGGAACGCCGTTCAATGCTTCGAGGGTGGTGATCCCGCTCTTTTTGCTGGTGATGATGTGGATCGGCGTGACGTACCCGCCCCAGAGGGATCGCAGGACGGGGTTGGGCTTCTTGAAGTCGATGATGCCCTGGTAGCTGGCATAGGCCGCCGCCGCGCTTGCCGGTCCGAGGTGGATGAATTTCCTTTCGATCCGGGAGAGGTTTTCGATGAAACCGCCCGTTTCCACCACGGTCAGGTCGATGTCGTTCGGATAGGCGCGGTTGACGATTCCGGCCATGGTAACCGTGTTGGCGTAGAGTCCCGATCCGACGCTGGTGGAGCCCCATTTGAGTTTCAGCTTCGCGGCGTCGGCCCCGCCGCCCGTACCCAACAACAAGGCCGCCGTCAACAATCCGCAGATCACCATCCTTCTCATAGCCCCCTCCTTTTCCGATGAGTCATGCACCGTTTGATCGCCGTTCCTCCGCGTTTGCAGCGGGGAAGACGCGCCCTTTTTGGTTGTTTTCCCGTATTCTCGTTTGCAACGAACAATGTGTGTCCGGACGGCGGAGCAAGGTCCTGGAAACCCAGTGCCTCGTGTCTATCCTTCCCCGGATCCGGGCAGAGATGAAAAGATCCCCGCCCGATGCCGGTGTTGGTGAACGTTGCTTCTGAAATCTGGAAAGGTGTTGTGGGGATCATGAACGATCCCGTTTCGCTGTCTGATCCGTGGGAGAAGGAGCTTCCGCAGTGGAAACCGAATGGGAGTATGAGGTTCCGTTGGTACGAGCCTCGAATGAAATATGGTAATTATATAAAATCATGCGGTTTCGGAAGTCAAGCAAAAAGTTAACAAAAAGTTCGGTAAAAAGTCCCGCCCCTTTTCGATCTGATTTGACGCATTCGCCCATGAGAAAGAGATTGACAAGATCCACTGCAACCATTAGTCTCCCGTCAAAATACCCGAACCGTGGAGAAAAGGAGAACGACCGATTACAAAACGGATTTTCAAATCTTTCGTCATCCTGTTCCTTCTTTTGCTGTCGCCCGGCTTGTCGGCCGCCGGCGAGTTGCGGCTCACCGTCCAGTCGGCCATCCTGATGGACATGACGACCGGAAGGATCCTCTTATCCCACAATGCCGACGATCCGCTTCAACCCGCCTCGATCACCAAGGTTCTCTCCCTCTACCTCGCCGACGAGGCGATTCGGGAAGGCAAGGTCCGCCCCACGGATCCGGTGAAGGTCAGCCAAAAGGCGGAGCGAACGGGCGGGTCGAAAATGTTCCTCCGGGCCGGCAGCGAAATTCCGCTCATGGATCTTCTCAAGGGCATGGCCGTGGTTTCCGCGAATGACGCCTCCGTGGCCGTCGCGGAATACCTGGGGGGCAATGTCGAGGATTTCGTGAAACAGATGAACGCCAAAGCCCACGAGCTGGGAATGAACCACAGTTTCTTCAAAAACCCCAACGGTTTGCCTGCCCGAGGACAGTTCACGACGGCGCGGGACATATTGATCCTGACCTGCGATTATCTCCGGCGATTTCCCGAATCCCTGGATCTTCACTCGCAACAGTACTTCACCTACCGCGACATCACCCAGCGCAACCGAAACAACCTGCTGCGGCATTACCCCAACGCGGACGGTTTGAAAACGGGATGGGTCTTTCGGGCGGGATACCACATCGTGGCTACGGCCAAACGGGGGAACACCCGACTGATCGCCGTCGTCATGGGCGCGAAAACCCCCGCGATCCGGACCAGGGAGACGGAAAAACTGCTGGATCAGGGATTCATGATGGTCCGGGGAGAGCTGCGCCAGGGATAAGCGCGTCGGAAAAACGGGGGGAGATCGGCCCGCCCGGCGCCTCGCTGTGCGCTATTTCAAAAAAATGTCCGGCGGGATGCGGAAGAGTTGTTTGAGGATCTCGTCGAAGTAATCGGGCAAATAGCGGTTCCAGATCTTGATCGGCAGTTCCCCCAGTTCCCGCCGGTTGGAGGTGGGAAAGACGAAGAGATATTCCAGGAGATACTGGATGTTCCGCGCCAGCGGACCCCGGTACTGTTGACAAAGTCTCTGTTCGATGATGCGGTCTTCATGCATGCATCGGCCGATCTCGCTCTCCAGCATCTCTTGATAGTCGGAAAAGATCACTTCCAGCAGAACATCCTCCTCTCCCGACCGGACGAACTCAGCAAAGGATCGATTCACATCGGCGGGAGAAAATCCCCGTTCCCGCATGATATGGAGTATCCCGCCTTCCAGGGGCCGGGCCAGAATCTCCTCCAAGGGCGGCCGGAAGCGGATCAACAGATTCGTCGCGTTATAACGCCCGGAATGCCTCTCTTCCTCCACGACCGCGCAATCGGGAAACCGGCCGAGAAGCTCGATCAGCTTCGACTGTTCGGTCCGCTCCAAGACAACCTTCACCCCGGCGACGTCATTGATCGCCAGGATCTCGCCGGCTCCTGAAATCGGCTTTTTTTCAAGCAGATCGTTCAAAAGACGATTTTCCGCGATCAGAAATTCCTCCGTCATGTCCGCGGGCGCCGTCAGAAGGCTCTCGCGGGGAATGCCCAGAAGACGCGCCCGCTCATCCGCCAGCTTGTCCGCGTGCCTTTTGATCTGATCGAAGATCCGGTCGATGATCCGCCGGGCCGATTTTTCCGCGAGGCGGCGATAGCGTTTGATCCGGCTCGACCCGATGTAGGCCGATGAACCGTTGCGACCGGCGCCGGCAAAGTAGATCGTCCCGTGAAAAGGGGTCTCCGGATAGAAGCGTCCCCGGTTCAGACGATATTCCCGGATCAGTTCGTCGATCCGTTCATTGTGACGCGGGGGATCTAGAACAAGGGCGTCCTTCAGGTCGCCTTTGATCTGGACCGGGCGTGAAGTGAGGGCCCCCGGATGGAGCCCCCCGAAAATCCGTTGCGCAAACAGATCCAGATAACGGGAAACGAAGGCGTGGTTGAAATGGACCAGGCGGGCAATCAGATCCGCATCCGACGGGCGCGCCTCATCGTACATCCAGCGACGGATGATGTCGTTGAGAACCTCCCGGTGCAGAAAACTGTTGATGGTGATCATGATCCGGCCCTCTGACTCCTGG
>JAQTRB010000062.1 GCA_028712015.1 Syntrophales bacterium | reverse complement strand
TCCCGGCATAACCGTTCGCCAGGATGTTCACAAGCACGTCATTGCCGGCCTTGCCCGCGGCCGCGGAGGCGCCGATGATGGCCACGCTTTTGGGCTCAAAAAATGGTACCAGTTTGTTTGTCATCACTTCTCTCCCTGTATCGTCTTTTCGGGACGCATCCCGGAATCATGAATGGACAGCCGCCTTCTTCTGGAGCGCCACGAGGGCGTCGACCGCAACGGGAGATCCGTCGGGACGGATCTTGATCGGATTCATGTCGATCTCCCGGACATTGCCGCACTCGCTGCCGATCTTCCCCAGGGCCACGATGATGACGGCCAGAGCCTCCCGGTCGACGGCCGGCTGGCCCCGGAAGGGTTTGAGGATCTTGACCATCCGGATATCGTCCATCATCGCCAGGGCCTCCGCCTTGGTGACGGGGGCCACACGGAAGACGGCGTCGTCGATCACTTCGGTGAAGATGCCGCCGACGCCGAACATCACGCAGGGGCCGAACTGGACGTCCCGCGTGAGGCCGCAGACCAGCTCCCGGTCCCCCTTGACCATCTCCTGGACCAGGAGGGCTTCGCAGCCGGGAATGGCCAGCAGCCTTTTGGCCTGCTCCCGGACCTCTGCCTCCGATTTCAGGTTCAGGGCAATGCCCCCCACCTCCGTCTTGTGCTGGAGCTTCTCCCCGGCCGCTTTCAAAACCACCGGATAGCCAATGGTTACGGCCGCCTTGACGGCCCCATCCGCATCGGGGACCAGGGTTTCCCGGCTCACCGGTACCCCGAAACCCGCCAGAAACTGTTTGGCCTCGTACTCGTTCAGCGCCGATTTTCCGGCTTCGACCGCCTCTTCAATCAAATTCATCGGAGATATCTCCCCTTTCTTCGAGTTTTCGTGTTCGAATTCATCCGGAAGCGCCGTCCCTGTCGGTCACGGTTCCCGGCACTCCCCGTTCTCATCAGGGTTCAGATGGCGCCCTTTTCCTTCATCCGGGCGATCTCGTCGGCGCCAAACCCCAGGCCGGCAAGAATTTCTTCGTTGTCGGCGCCCAAGAGCGGTGCCGGTCGGTATTCCTGCGTTGCTTCGGACATCATGAGCGGATTCCCCAGGACCTTGATCCTTCCGGCCTTGGGATGATCCACCTCGACCACCATCCGGTTCGCGATCAGTTTCGGGTCATTGAAGATCTCCGCGATGGTACGGATCTTGCCGGTGGGAATGCCGACCTTCAGGAGCCGCTCACACCACTCGGCTGTCGTCTTGGTCTGAAAGACAGGCTCGAGGATCGCGTTGAGCTGATCGCGGTTGGCCACGCGGTCCTTGTTCGTCAGGAAGCGGGGGTCCTCCTTCAGGCGGGCCAGACCCAACTGGTCGCAGAGCGTGAGCCAGAGGCCGTTGTTCCCGCAGGCGATGTTGACGTAGCCGTCGGCCGACTTGAAGAGCCGGTAAGGGGCCCAGCTCGGGTGCTTGTTCCCCAAACGCCGCGAGTCCTCGCCGATGCCCACATATTTGCTCCCCGGCAACTGGAGCAGCGACACCATGGCATGGAGCATGGCGATGTCGACATACTGGCCTCGGCCTGTCTTTCCCCTGTGAATCAGTGCGTAGAGAATCCCCTGCACGCCGTAAAGGGCGCTGATCAGATCCGAGATGGGAATCGCCACCTTCATGGGTTCGCCTTCCGGCTCGCCGGTGATGGACATGAGTCCGCACTCGCCCTGGATGATCGGATCGTAGGAACCGATCTTTTCGGCGCTGCCGTATCCGGAAATGGAGCAGTAGATCAGGCGGGGATTCCGGGCCGCTGCGGCCTTATAGCTGAATCCCAGCTTGTCGCACACACCCGGCCGGAAGTTTTCGATGAAGACATCGGCCTGGTCGATGAGCCGCCAGAGCGCCTCCTTGCCTTCCGGGCTTTTCAGATCCAGGGTGATGCTCTTCTTGTTGCAGTTCATCTCGATGAACCAGGCGCTCTCGCCGTTGATAAAAGGCGGCGCCGTCCGCGTATCGTCCCCTTTGCCGGGCGCCTCGACCTTGATCACCTCGGCGCCCATCTGACCCAACTGAAGGGTGCAGGTGGGTCCCGCAACCACCCGGGTCAGGTCGATCACTTTAATTCCAGTTAATGGCAACATCTGCTTACATCCTCTCCCATTTAATTTTTCCTCATATCCCGCGCTTGGCCTGGAGGGCGTCATCCATGGACTGGCGGATATGAATCCGCATCACCCGTTCACACAACTCCGGGTCTTTGATTTTCAGGGCCAGCATGATCTGACGATGGCCGTCGCCGGCCCTCTTCGCCGCGGCAAGGGACTGAAGGGTGTCCTTGCGATACCTCAGCACGTATTTCCTCATATTAACGATAAGACTGTGGAATCGGCGATTGTCCGCAACCATGGCATGCAGGGTGTCGTGAAACTGGGTATTCCAATGAAAGACCTCGTTGAGCCTTTCCCTGCGCAGGGCATCGTCCGATTTATCCATGATCTCCTCGAGCAACTTCATCTGCTCATCGGTGATCCGTCCGCAGATGAGCCTCAAGGTATACCCTTCCAGGACCGTCCGGAGGTTGAACAGATCCTCGACCTCCTCGGGAGAATCATGGGGAATACAGAATCCCCGCGACTCCAGGGGCTCGATCAGGCCGTCCTGCTCGAGTTTGTGGAGCGCTTCCCTGACCGGAGTCCGGCTTACCCCCAACTCCTCGGCGAGATGCTCCTCGGCAAGGCGTTCACCGGGGAGAAACCGACCGGAAAAGATGTCGGTCTTCAGTTGCTCATAGGTTCTCTCCCGGACGGACATGCCGTTTCTCGGCTGCTTTCGGGATCGTTTTTCGATCATTATTGTATCCAAATAATGCCGTTTCTGCAGAATTTAAAAACTGTCTATTACAGTAAAAATAACTTGTCAAGCAATTTTTTTATTAAAATATCATAATGATTATTAATGTATATGCATTTTTCATCTCCGACAGTCCGTCTTCGCTGCGGACCGCGATGATTCTTACGGATAAGTGATTATTGGATACAATGATTGGCTTGAATCCCTGCATGGCCTGTGTTAAGGAATTCACGAGCCGTGAAGGAAATGGATAAGCTTTGTCGATTTTTCAGGAAAAGACAAATACCCAAACAAAACCGGGAGGAACGATCATGCGTTCGGATGGGATGAAAAAAGGGCTGGAGAGGGCGCCGCATCGCTCGCTGTTCAAGGCGTTGGGGCTGACGGACCGGGAAATCGAACAGCCGATGATCGGCATCGCCAACTCGGCCAATGAGGTGATTCCGGGTCATCTGCATCTGCACCAGATTTCGGAAGCGGTCAAGGCCGGCGTCCGGATGGCCGGCGGAACGCCGCTGGAGTTCTTCACGATCGGGATCTGCGACGGGATCGTCATGGGCCACGAGGGGATGAAGTACTCGCTGAGCTCGCGCGAACTGATCGCCGACTCCGTCGAGTCGATGGCCATGGCCTACCCTTTCGACGGCCTCGTCCTGATTCCCAACTGCGACAAGATCGTCCCGGGGATGCTGATGGCCGCGGCGCGCCTGAACATCCCGACGATCGTCATCAGCGGCGGACCGATGCTCTCCGGCGATTTCCAGGGCAAGAAGACCGACCTGATCAAGCTCTTCGAATACGTCGGCCGGGCCAAGGTCGGGACGATGACAATGGAAGAGCTGCGCGAGGCGGAGGGTTGTGCCTGTCCGGGTGTCGGTTCCTGCGCGGGAATGTTCACCGCCAATTCGATGAACTGCCTCACCGAGGCGCTGGGGATGGGGCTTCCCGGAAACGGGACAATCCCCGCCGTCTGGGCGGAGAGGATCCGGCTGGCGAAGGAAGCGGGCATGCAGGTCATGGAACTGGTCCGGAGAGACGTCAAGCCTTCCGACATCCTGACGGCCGCGGCCTTCGAGAACGCGCTCCGTGTTGACCTGGCCTTCGGCGGCTCGACCAACACCTCGCTTCACCTGCCGGCGATCGCCAAGGAGGCGGGAATCCCGCTGAATCTCGAGACCTTCAACACCTTCAGCAACAAGACCCCGCATCTCTGTTCCATGGCGCCGGGCGGCCCCCACGATCTCCAGCAGCTCCACCTGGCGGGCGGGATTCAATCGCTGATGCAGGAGCTCTCCCGGGGCGGCATGATCCATCAGGAGGCGATGACCGTCACCGGAAAGACGGTCGGAGAAAACCTGACGGGCCGAAAGGTCCGCGATCCCGAAATCATCCGTCCGCTGGAGAAGCCCTACCACGCGACCGGCGGCCTAAGCGTCCTGTTCGGAAACCTCGCCCCGGAAGGGGCCGTCGTCAAGAGCTCCGCGGTGGACGACACGATGCTCCGGCACACCGGCCCGGCCCGCGTCTTTGATTCCGAGGAACCGGCCATGCAGGCGATCCTGGACGGAAAAATCAACCCGGGGGACGTCGTCGTGATCCGTTACGAGGGGCCGAAAGGCGGTCCGGGAATGCGGGAGATGCTCTCGCCGACATCCGCCATCGCCGGGATCGGCCGGGACCGGGACGTGGCGCTGCTGACCGATGGCCGTTTCTCCGGCGGCAGCCGCGGCGCGGCGATCGGCCACATCTCTCCCGAGGCGGCCGAAGGCGGACCGCTCGCCGCGGTTCGCGAGGGGGACCAAATCGAGATCGACATCCCCGGAAAACGGTTGAACGTTTTAATATCCGACGAGGATTTGAAAACGCGTCTCGCGGTGTGGAAACCGTTGAAGAAGGAACTCAAGGGCTACCTGAAGCGCTATGCCGCTCAGGTCCGTTCCGCGCATACGGGCGCCACCTTCGAATAGGACCTGTCCGCCCATCGGTGGCGTCAGAAAAGACGGTCGGAATCAACCATGATCAAAGCCCCCGTGCAGCGTGCGGATCACGGGGGTTTTTTATTTCCTCGGCTGCGCAAGGGGGGGGGACAGCCTTCCATTTTGACCGGTCTTGGCGCCAACCTACCTTTGAAGCTGGTAACCCTTATCGCGGAATATTCGCAGACAGGCATCCACGACATCCGGGTCATAAAACGTTCCCCTATTCCTTTCGATCTCCTCGAGGGCGGCATCCATGCCCAAAGTGGGGCGATAGGGACGGTGGGAGCCCATGGATTCCACCACATCGGAAACGGCCAAAATCCGCGCTTCCATGAGAATCTCTTCCCCTTTCAGGTGTTTCGGATACCCCGATCCGTCCATTCGTTCGTGATGTTCCAGAATCATCCTCGCGATCGGCCAGGGAAATTCGATGTCCTTCAAAATGTCATAACCGGCTTGCGGGTGGGTTTTGATGAGCTCGAATTCAAGATTCGTCAACTCCGTCGGCTTGCTGAGAATCTCCGCGGGAACGCAGATCTTGCCCAGATCATGAACAATCGCGGCCGTCATGATGCCGTCAATCAGGTCGGGGGAAAGATTCATCTCCGCGGCAACGGCACGGGCCAGGTCGGCGACTCTGCGTTGATGTCCGGCCGTATAGGGATCCCTCGATTCGACGGTCACGGCCATGGCCTGGACGGTCGCTTCCAGGGTTTTTCTCAACTTCTCGATGCTTTCCTTCCGGTCGGTGATGTCCCGGGTAATGCTGATGATATGGGGGGCGCCGTTCAGATCGATCACGGAAGCCGACATCAACCCGTATCGGACACCCCCGCCCTTCATTCGAAAAACGGCTTCAAGATTGGCGACCATTCCGTCCCTTCTCAATTCCTCCAGCAGTCTCTTCCTGTCCGCGATATTATTCCAGATATTCAACTCTATGGATGTTTTCCCGACGATATCCTCTTCCGTGTACCCCAGGATTCGGGTAAATCCCGGGTTGATGGAGATGTATATGCCGTCTTCGAGACGGGTGATGCTCAAGGCGTCCGGACTGGTATAAAACGCCTTGCGGAATTTTTCCTCACTCTGGATTAACGCCTCCTGCGCCCGCCTGCGATCGGTGATGTCCCGGGACACACCGTGCAATCCGGTCAGGACTCCCCGATCGTCCCGGATCCCGCTGATGATGTTTTCGAGCCAACGCGTTGAACCATCCTTATGATAGTATTCCAATTCGAAGGTGAGCGTCCTTTCCGGGTCCACCTGACCTTGTTGCTCCAGGGCAAACTCCCTGGTCATCATATCCAGCGCCCAAGACATCGATGCCGGGGTGAGCTGTTCCGTAACATCCTGCAGCATCCGTTCTTCCGGGGTAAATCCAAGCAACGCCTCAACCGACGGGCTGACATAGACGGTGCGCAGGTTTATGTCCTGAATCCATACGATATCCGTCATCTTTTCGGTAATGAACCGGTATTTTTTTTCGTTCTCCCGCAGGGCAGCCTCCATCCGCCTGCGCTCGGTGATGTTGCTCAGAAAGTTCAAGGTGGCCGGCTTTCCTTCCCATTTGATCAAGACGGCGTTCAATTCCACCCACAGGACGTTCCCGTCTTTATGGATGACCCGAAAAGAATAGGTATGGGGAAGCTCTTCGCCCTTCATGCGCCTGACGTGCATTTCGTAAACCATCTCTCGGTCTTCTGAATGAATGAACTCCATAAATGGCCTTGAGATGAGTTCTGCGGCGGAATAACCGATCATCGTCGGGGTCACGGGATTGATGAATACCAGCTTGGCGTTCTGAACCACAAAAATCGCCTCGTTGGCATTTTCGAAAAGGATTCGATATTTTTCCTCATTTTCCCGCAGCGCCTCTTCCGCCCGTTTGACACTCGTGATGTCCTCGACCAGGGCAACGATATGATCGACACCGCCATCGGATTTCCGCACGCACCCGACAGAGAGATGGGTCCAGATGACCTTCCCGCCCTTCTGGATGAAACGCTTCTCCATATTGTAGTGATCGATTTGACCGGACAGAACACGGCCGAATTGTTCGAGGTCCGCGGCAAGATCCTCGGGGTGCGTCATCTCCGTCCATGTCATGCGGATGATTTCGTCCCGGGAATAGCCCATGATGGAGCAGAGCCGGTCGTTCACCCGGATCCATCGCTGCTCCGGGGAGGTAATGGCAACGCCGTAAAACGGCAAATTGAAATAACTTTGAAAACGGGTTTCGCTTTTTTGAAAATCCTCCTTTTCCCGTTTCCACTCCGATTCCGCCTCTTCCAGTTCCCCGATTCTCTGTTTCAACGCAGCCAGTTCTTGAACAAGGACCTGCTGCGTCTTTTCCTGCTCTTTCATAAGGTCACCCGCCGCGTTCTTTTATGGTCCGTGAAAAGGAGAAAAGATGGAAGGCCGAGGGCCTTGAACAACGGATCGATGAACTCGCGGCGGAGCTGAGCCTCGTTGTATGCGCTCGAGTTGTACGCCGCGCGGTTTTCTTCAAAACGCGAAACAAGGTCGATCACTTCTTGAAGAACGGGCATGTGAATATCCTCGATCGGGCCGAAATCGTGTTCGTTCGTCAGGCGTAGAGCGCCTCGATTCGATCCATGTACTTATCCAGAACCACGCGACGTTTGAGTTTCATCGTCTGGGTCAGCATCCCGTTCTCTGAGGTGAACCCCTCCGTCAGATAGAGGAACTTCTTCGGGATTTCGTATCCGCCGAAGCGTCCCTGCAAGACCTTCAGGATCTCCCCGGTGATCATCGCCTGGATTTGTTCGTTCCCGACGAGCTGCCGGATGTCGC
>JAQTRB010000061.1 GCA_028712015.1 Syntrophales bacterium | reverse complement strand
CGGACAACAGCAACGGGTGGCGATCGCCCGGGCGCTGGCCATGAACCCGAAGGTGATGCTCTTCGACGAGGCGACCAGCGCGCTCGATCCGGAGATGATCGGCGAGGTTCTCGACGTGATGCGGACCTTGGCCGCGGAAGGGATGACGATGGTCGTCGTAACCCATGAGATGGGATTCGCCCGGGAGGCCGGCGACCGGATCGTGTTCATGGAAGAGGGACGGATGATCGAGGAGGGGGAGACGGAGCGGTTCTTCGCCTCACCGCGCGAAGAGCGGACGAAAAGCTTCCTCGGCCAGATTTTATGAAAGGAGACCAACCGTGAAAAACAGGCACCGCTGGATCGCCACCTTGCTGATCGCCGGTCTTACCGTGTTTGCGGCGCGGGAGGGGATCGCCCAGACCGCCGCGGCGACCGGGGAGAGCATGCTGGAGCAGGTCATGAAGCGCGGCGTGCTCCGGGTGGGGATGTCCACCTTCGTCCCCTGGGCGATGCAGGACAAGTCGGGAAATTTTATCGGTTTCGAGATCGACGTGGCCAACCGCCTCGCGCGGGAGATGGAGGTCAAGGCGGAATTCATCCCGACGAAGTGGTCGGGGATCATCCCCGCGCTGCTGACGGGGAAGTTCGACATCATCGTCGGCGGAATGGGCATCCGGCCGGAGCGGAACCTGAAGGTCAACTTTTCGATCCCCTACGACCACACGGGCATGTCCATCGTCGCCCACAGGAAGCTCGCAGCCGGGTTCAAGAAACTCGGCGATTTCAACAACGCGAATGTCTCCATCGCCGTCCGGACGGGAACGACCGCCGCCGCCGCCGCCAAACGGTGGTTGCCGAAGGCAAAGCTGCGGTTGTTCGACGACGAGTCCCAGGCGATCCAGGAACTGCTGCTGGGACGGGTCCACGCCGTTGTCGCCTCGGCGCCGCTTCCCGTCTTCCAGGCCATCGCCAATCCGGACAAACTGTTCGTTCCGCTCTCGGGAGACTTCACCCGGGAACCGATCGGCTTCGCGATCCGCAAGGGGGACCCCGACAGCCTGAACTTTCTCGACAACTGGATTCGCGTGGCCGAGGCCGAAGGTTGGCTGAAGGAACGCAAGCAGTACTGGTTTGAAACGAAAGATTGGGAAAAGCTGATCAAATAGCCGGGAGGACTGGATTGACCAAGACAAGGATCCGCTTCACGCCGCTCGATGCCGTACTGATCGTCCTGGTTCTGGCCGCCGGATTCTATCTCGTCCGCCGGATCGGCGTCGAGATGGATTACCGCTGGCAGTGGCCCGTGATGCTCCAATACCTCGTCCGGACGGAAGGCGGCTCGTGGATCGCCGGGTCGCTCGCGCAGGGGTTCCAGACGACGATCAAGCTGAGCCTCTGGGCAACCTTGCTGGCCGCACTTTTCGGCACGCTCATGGGGATCATGCGGGTCAGCCGGCGCCTCTTCCATCGTCTGCTTGCCGGGAGCTATGTCGAGCTTGTCCGAAACCTGCCGCCGCTCGTTCTGGTCTTCATCGTCTATTTCTTCATCGGCGAGAGGATCATGATCGCATTCGGGACGGAAGAGTTCATTCGCGCGGCCTCGCCGGAAACGCAATCGATCCTGACGGCGATCTTCGCCCCCCCGGCGCGCCTCTCCGGGTTCTTCGCGGGGCTGGCGACGCTGGTCCTGTACGAAGCCGCCTACATCACCGAGATCGTCCGGGCCGGCATCCAGTCGATCGAAAAGGGCCAGTGGGAGGCCGCCCATGCGCTCGGGCTTTCCCGCCGGCAGCAAATGCTGGACGTGATCCTGCCGCAGGCCTTCCGGCGGATCCTGCCGGCCCTGGCCGGCCAGATCATCTCGACGATCAAGGATTCCGCGATCGTTTCGGTGATCTCCATCCCGGAACTCACCTTCCAGGGGCTGGAGCTCATGTCCGCCACCTACCTGACATTCGAAGTTTGGATCACCATCGCGGTTCTCTATTTCCTGCTGACGTTCGGCGTTTCCCTCGGCGTCCGGCGGCTGGAAAACGTGTGGCAACAATAATCGCGGGAATCTCCGATGGCGGTCATTCTCATCCGACAGATGGACAAGGAGGAATGGATATGCGAAGAGCGGACAGGGAAATCGTGGACAAAGAGGCCATCCGGTCGATCCTCGAAGAGGCTCTCGTCTGCCGGCTCGGGCTTTCCGACGACGGAATGCCCTATGTGGTGCCGATGAATTTCGGCCTCGGAGAAAACTGCCTCTATCTCCACTGTGCGGCCGAGGGGCGGAAGCTCGACATCCTCCGGCGGAACAACCGGGTCTGCTTCGAGATGGACATTCTGCGGGAATTGTACCGGCATGAACATCACTGCGGCTGCAGCGCCCGTTTCGACAGCGTCATCGGCTTCGGCCGGGCCATCCTCGTGGAGGACCCCGCCGAAAAGCGCGCCGCCCTGGATCGCCTCATGGAACACTGCCGCGCCGACGGTCCCTTCACCTATGCGGAGGGGTCGTTCGCCAAGACGGCGATCATCCGGATCGACATCGAGAGCATGACCGGCAAGCACCACGACTAGGTCCGTCACGGCCGTTTTTTCAATCAGCCCCCCCATCCGTTCCGCAAGGAAGGGTTTCGATTCCCCCATTGACGATGACCGTCGCATTCGGTATAGAAAATGCGGGGAGGATGACGAAATTGACCTTACAGTGCGTCCGCGTTCTGAAAGCGAGTGAATCGCGACCATGGCAATGACGGATTTGGGGAAACGGATTCTCGTCGGCAGCGGCGCGGTGGGAACCGTCTTGCGCCGGGGGCAGGAACTCTCGGGCGAGCCGGTGGAGTTGATGAACCTGCGACGGCCGGAGGCGGTTCTTGCGCTGCACGATGCTTACCGAGAGGCCGGATCGCGGATCCTGGTGACCAACACCTTCGCGGCCAACCGTCTTCTTCTGGAGGAAGGCGGGGCGGCCGATCAGTGCCGCCGGATCAACGAGACGGGGGTGGCCCTTGCCCGCAAGGCCGCGGGAAATGCCTGCCTCGTCTGGGCCTCCGTCGGCCCGCTCTCGCTGGGGCTTCGGCACGAGGACCATCCCGAGGCACAGCTTGAAGAGGTCTATGCCGGGCAATGCGGCGCCCTGGCCGAAGCGGACGCGATTGTCCTGGAGACCTTCATCGATCCGCGGGAGGCTCGCGCCGCCTTGAAGGCGGCGGCCGCCACGAAGCTTCCCGTCATCTTCCAGGTCGGCCACACCGGACGCGGCCGGAACCGCTGGACGACGATCGACGTCCTGCTCGCCGAGGCCGAGGCGGCGGGAGCGGCGGCCGTGGGGGCCAACTGCCAGCACCCCGACGACATCGTGGACGTGGCCGCCTACCTCCTGTCCCGGACGCGCCTGCCGGTGACGGCCTCGGCCAACGCCGGGAACCCCGCGATCGAACGGGGGCTTGTCCGCTACGAGTTCACCCCGGAGGATTTTACCGGGATCGCCGTCCGCCTGGCCGCGCTGGGCGTTTCGGTGATCGGCGGCTGCTGCGGGACGACGCCGGACCATATCCGGACGATCGCACCCCTGCTGGGCGGACGCCCTGTCGGTCCGTCCGCCCGGGTCGAGGTTCGAGAAACCCCCATCGCGGAAATCCGTCCGCCGCGTCTCGTGACGGCCAACCCGATCCGGGAGCTGATCCGGGCCGAACGATTCCTGATCAGCGTGGAGATCCGCGCCGACCGGAACAGCGGCTTGAGCGACCTCTGCCGGAGCGCCGAGGAGATCGCCCGCGCGGGCGCAGACCTCTTCGATGTGCCGGACAACCCGGGGGCCACCGTCGGCCGGGACGCCGTGATCACCGCCGCCAGGCTGCAGGACGTGCTGCGGGTGCCGTCGATCTGCCACAAGGCGGTGACCCAGTCCAATCTGCTCCAGCTTCACTCGGGCCTGATGGGGGCGTGGGACATCGGCTTGCGGGGGGTTCTCGCGGTGACCGGCGATCCGCCGTCCATGGGTCCGCTGGGCTCGCTGGCGCAGCGCGTCACGGATCTCAAGAGCTCGGTGGAGCTGCTGCGCCTCATCCGGAAGCTCCGGGAGGGGGAGCTGATCAACGGCGACCGGATCGCCGATCCGCCCGATTTCTGCGCGGGCGCCACGATCGGCTGGCCCGCTCCGGCGCAGATTGCCTGGCTCAAAAAGAAAATCGAGGCCGGCGCCGAGTATGTATTTTCGCAGCCGGTATTCTCGGTGGAGGCATTCCGACAGCTTCAGGACGAGGCAGGCCCGCTGGGCGCGCGGCTCTTTCCGGGACTCCTGCCGCTGACAAGCCGTCGCAACGCCGAGTTCTTCGCCAGCGGCCGCATCCCGGGCATCCGGGTGCCGGAGACCGTCGTGGCGAAGATGGCGCGTTTTGATTCGGCCGGGGACCAGAGGCGTTTCGGCCTGGAACTGGCGCTGGAACTGGCGGAAATCATAGCCGCCGAGGCCCGGGGGATCTACCTGATCATGCCCTTCGGCCGATCCTCCCATGAGGACACGGCCCGCATCGTCCGCCACCTGCGTTCGTTTCGGCAGGCCGGCGCGAACCGGGTCGGCGCCATCCTCGGAGGGCCGGAGGAAGAGCAGTCAACGGAAAAACAGGGTTGAAACCCGATTGATGCGGGAGAACGGATATTCATGGTCATGAAAAAAGGAACTCGTCGAAAGACGGACAGGGCAAGGTATCGGGGCGCCGGGCTGATTCTGTGTGTCCTTCTCCTCTTGATCGCCGACGCCTGGTCCGCGGAAACCCGCTGGAATGTTCAGGTCCGGGAAGGCCAGGTGCGAAGCGCCCCCTCTTTTCTGGCGAAAATTGTGGCCAGAACGTCGTACGGAGAGTGGGTCACGCCGATTCAGGACCAGGGCGCCTGGAAGAAGGTCAAGACAAACGCCGGCGTTCAGGGATGGATGCACGTCTCCGCGCTGACCACGAAGAATCTCGCGCTGCGGGCCGGAACGACAAACCGGAGGACGTCCGCCACGGGGGGCGAGATCGCGCTCGCCGGCAAGGGATTCAGCGAAGATGTCGAGAAGCAATACAAAAATCTCAACCGGAACCTCGATTACACCTGGGTGGATCGGACGGAACGCTTTCGGGTTTCTCCCGAAGAGATGCAGGCTTTTCTGAAACGGGGAGAATTGGCTCCGGCGGAAGGAGGCGCCCAATGAACAAAAATCTCTGGTACCGCTGCCTGCCCCTCATCGCGGTTCTGTCGCTGGCATCCTGTCAAACGATGGAAACCGTCGCCGACGTCGCCACGGTGATCGGTCAAGGGACGGGGGCCATCAGCGCGTCCCAGGCAAACTCCATCCGCAGGACAACCAAGGCGGTTTCGCGGAGCGCGGAGGACTTCACCCCGGAGCAGGAATACTATATCGGCCGTTCCGTCGGGGCGGTTGTCCTGAGCAAATATAAACCTCACGACATTCTTGCGGTCAACCAATACGTGAACGTTCTCGGCCAGACACTTGCCCAGGCCTCCGATCTTCCGCAAATTTTCGGGGGCTATCACTTCCTCGTGCTGAACTCCGACGACATCAACGCCTTTGCCACACCGAGCGGCCTTGTCTTTGTAACGCGAGGACTCCTGCGCTGTTGCCGGAATGAAGATGACCTTGCCGCGGTTCTCGCCCATGAGATCGGACACATCGAGCGCAGGCACGGAATGGCAGCGATCGAAAAGGCGAGGATCACCGAGGCCCTCACCACCATTGCCGTGGAAGGCGCGAAGACCCTCGGTTCCAGGGAAGTCGCCCAGCTCACGCGAACCTTCGGCGGCGCAATCGGCGACATCACGAATACCATGATCAACAAAGGCTACTCCCGCGCCTCTGAATACGAAGCGGACGGGGTCGCCGCGGCCCTGCTGCGGCGCGTCGGATACGATCCCAACGGCCTCCTGGAAATGCTCACGGCGATGAAAAGAAATCTGAAGCCGGGCGGCCTCGATTTCGCCAAAACCCATCCCGCCCCGGACGACCGCATCGCCGAACTGCGCAAAAGCGGTCTCGGCCGCACCGATGTCCGGCCGGCGGCCGCCCGTCAAAAACGTTTCCAGCAGATTCTGGGAAGGATATGAGGAAGAAACTGCTCCAGGGGCTTCTCGCCGGGGTTCTCGGGTCTGCGATCGCGCTTGCCTTCTGGTTTCCGGGGTGGCTCGATCGCTGGGAAGGCAAAACCTGGGACTGGCGGGCCCATCTGCTGGCAAAACCCGGCCGGGCAACGGACGACGTCCGCCTGATCCTCGTGGACCAAAAAAGCCTGGATTGGGGAAAAACGGAAAACGGATTGAGTTGGCCCTGGCCCCGGGAGATCTACGGAATCATCCTCGATTACTGCCGCCGCCAGGGAGCCAAGGCGGTCCTCTTCGACGTGTTGTTCACGGAGCCTTCCCTGTACGGCGTTGCCGACGATCGATCCTTCGGAACGGCGATCCACAACGGTCCCCCTTTTGTCGGCGTGCTTTTCCTGGGCGAAAAAACCGGCGCCGAACGGAAATGGCCCCCTTCCGTTCCGGAGCCTGGATTCCGAATCGACGGCCTTGATCGCTGGCGGAAGCAAACCGGCGCCGGTGAAACGCTCCGGTCCGGGGCTCTCTTTCCCATTCCCGAGGTCGCCGCCAACAGCAGCATCCTCGCCGACACCCATCTCGATCCCGATCCGGACAATGTCTATCGACGGACCAAACTCTTCAGCATTTTCGACGGCCGAATCCTGCCGTGCCCGGCGCTGGGCGCCTATCTCGCGGCCCATCCGGCAACGACGCTCGGGATTTCCGGAAGCACCCTTTCGGTGGGCGGCAGACCGGTTCCCATCGACGAAAAAGGAAACGCGATCCTCCGTTTCCGGGGAACCTCCGGCACGCATCCGGCCTACGGCGCCGCCGCGATCATCCAGAGCGAACTTCGTCTCCGGGAGGGCGAGTCGCCCGTCATTCCCGAAAAAGATCTCTTCCGGGACCGTTACGTCATGGTCGGGTTTTCCGCGCCGGGATTGTTCGATCTTCGGCCGACCCCCGTTTCCGGAATCTATCCGGGCATCGAAATCCACGCGACCGCCCTGGACAATCTTCTCGCCGACGATTTCCTGAAACGGACGCCGACGGCCTTCCTTCTGACGCTGACCCTTCTGATCACGCTGCTCACGGGGTGCGTAACCGCGCGGGTCTCGGGCATCGCGAAAAGCCTGACGGTCTACGGCTTCTTTCTCCTTCTCCCGACGGTTTTCTGCCTGGCCGCTTATCGAAACGGGTACTGGCTCCCGCTGGTGGTACAAGAGGTCGGCGTGACCCTGACGCTGCTGGCCGCCGGGACGATCTACTATACGACGGAGGGACGGCAGAAGCTGTTCATCAAAAATGCCTTCAAACAGTACCTGAGCCCCGCGGTCATCGAAGAGCTCATCCGCTATCCCGATCGTCTGAAGCTGGGCGGGGAGAGGCGTCTTCTTTCCATCTTCTTTTCCGACCTGGAGGGATTCACGGGCATCTCCGAGGGGTTGGAACCGGAGGCGCTGACCGCGCTGCTGAACGAGTATCTCTCGGCCATGACGGATATCATCCATGAGGAGGGAGGAACGGTGGACAAATACGAAGGCGACGCCATCATCGCCTTCTGGAACGCCCCTTTGCCGCTGCCGGACCATGCCGTACGCT
>JAQTRB010000060.1 GCA_028712015.1 Syntrophales bacterium | reverse complement strand
CCCCTTTCTCGGTTTTGATTTCCTCCGGAAGGAAACCGAGATCGGGTTGATCGCCGACGGCCGTGATCACCGTGTCCGCCGGCAGGGAGCTCCCGTCGGTCAACTCCACCGCCTTCTCCGTGATGGCTTTCGTAAAGCGGGGCCAGAGGAACTTCGCCCCGGCGGCCTCCGCGTGTTTCCGCTCCACGCCGAAGGAGGCCGGCGGCTGGATGTCGATCAGCGTGACGGATTGGGCGCCGAGCCGGAACGCCTCCGCGGCGGCGTCGCAACCGACGTTTCCCGCGCCGATGATGACGACATTTTCCCCCGCTTTCGCCCGATCCAGCCGGCTCTCGCGGAGAAAATCGAGGGCGGCGACCGCCCGTTCATGACCGGGGAGCGGGATCATCCGCGCCTTCTGCGCCCCCACGGCGATCACCAGCGCATCGAATTTCTCATATAGTTTTCCGAACTCCTCTCCGGTGAGCGGGCGCTTGAGGGTTTTGTGGGGGATCTCCCGCTCCAGACGCTTCAACTCATGGTCCAGAACCTCGTCCGGAATCCGGCTGCGCGGGATCGTTGCGGTGATTTTTCCCCCGAGGCGTTTCCGCGCGTCGTGGATGACGGGCTCGTGCCCCTTCATCCGGAGCTGCCAGGCCGCCGACAACCCCGCCGCCCCGCCGCCGATCACGGCGATCTTCCGTCCGGTGGACGGCGCCGGCGCCGGAACGGCCGCCTGAAGGCTGGCCCGGCCGAGCAGCGACGTGTCGACCGCCGGCAGGTCGGCTTGCCGACGGGTGCAACCCTGCATGCAGAGATTGGGACACAGATAGCCGCAGACCGTGGCCGGAAAGGGGGTGTACATGAGCGCCAGGTCCACGGCTTCCCGCATCTTTCCGTTTCGGATCAACTCCCACCGCTTCCGGACGGGGATCCCCGTCGGGCAATGGGCCTGACACGGGGGCAGATATTTCTCGTTCTCCCAGACGGGAACGAACCGCCGCAGCGAACCGGTCGTGATGACCGAAACGGCGCCGCGTTCCTGAACGGCCAGATCCCCGATCATCCCGCCCATCCCCAATTCCCGATCCCAGACTTCCGCGCGAAAAAGGCTCATGCTTCGGGTTTGGGCGACCGCCTTTTCATAAGGTTTGCGGGCCGCCAGGAGCCGCCAGGCCGGCCGATTTCCCGTCAGCTCCGCCAGCAGCTCCGCTCGGCCGATCGCCTCCAGATATTCCGCAAGATGGACGGTCAGCCAGCCCCATTCGTCGTCGTCGGGAACGGTCAACCGCGCGTCCTGCTCGCTGAATTCCTGATGGGGACCGCGGAAAAAGATCTTCCCGCCGACCATTCCGACGCACGGGCGGTAGCCGAGGACGTTGTCGGCCCGCTGCGCCTGGTGGCCGCAGACGACGGCGATGCCGCCGGCCATGAACTCGGCGAAGGAATCGCCCACCCCTCCCAGAACCCAGAGCTCCGGCGGTTCGAAACGGGGATTGTGTTTGGTCATCGTCATTCCGCGCGCCCCGATCTCCCCGGCGATGTAGATTTTCCCCTGGGCCATCGCATTGGCGATGCCGTTGGTGGCGTTTCCGCGGACGATGATGTGGGCCCCCGAGTTGAGCCATCCCACATCGTCGGAGGCGGGTCCCACCACGTCGATCCGGGTGCCCGGGAAGCCCATCGCGCCGACCCGCTGCCCCGATGTTCCAAGAATACGAAGGAAAACGGGCTCATTTCCCGCCCGCCAGAGACGTCCGCCGAGGCCGTGCTGGCCCTGGGCGATGATCTCGATATGCCGGTGTCCGTCGGCGACGGCCCTCTGGATGCGCTCCTCGAGGACGCGCGAATCCACCCGGACGCCCTTTTCCGATCCGGGGATGATGATGGTTGGTTTCTGGGGCATGACCTCTCCTTCTATCCTCTACAGCACGTGCCGGATGCCGAGGCGCTCGGCCGCATGCCGGTCGGTGATTCCGATCGCGTCGGACATGCCGATGGGCAGCGACGTGGAACGACCCAACGGCGCCACGATCTTCTTGAGTTCCGTATCGAAACTGAGGACCACCTCGACGAGGCGTTCGGCCACCTTCTCCGGATCGAGCCGTCGGTAGAGGCGCGGATCCTGAGAGGTGATCCCTTTCGGACAGAGGCCGATGTTGCAGATGTTGCAGCGATCCGCCTCCGAGCCGAGGCAGCCGGCCGCCGCCTGCATGATGGTTTTGCCTACCTGGACGCCGCTCGCCCCCAGCATGATCAGCGCGGCCGCGTTCGCCGCGAGGTTTCCGTTTTTCCCGACGCCGCCGCCGGCGAAGATCGGGATCTCGTTCTGCTTGCCGATCTTCACGAGGTTGAGATAGGCGTCGCGGACGATCCCCGCGATCGGATGCCCCATCTGGTCCATCGACACATTGTAGGCCGCCCCGGTGCCGCCGTCCTCGCCGTCCATCGCCAGGGCCGCCGCGTAGGGATTCCGGGTCAGGTTGTTGAGAACCGCCAATGCGGTCGAAGTCGCGGAGATTTTCGGGTAGACCGGCACCCGGAAACCCCAGGCCATCGCCATCGACTGGATCATCTTGGCGACCGCCTCTTCGATGGAGTATTTCGTCTGGTGCGTGGGCGGGCTCGGGAGGTTGACCCCGGTGGGCACGCCCCGAATCGCGGCGATCAGCCGGTTCACCTTGTACCACATCAGCAACCCGCCATCGCCCGGTTTCGCCCCCTGGCCGTACTTGATCTCGATCGCGCAGGGGTCCTCCTTCATCTCCGGCAGCGCGTGGATGATCTCGTCCCACCCGAAATAGCCGCTGGCGATCTGCAGGATGACGTATTTCAAAAACCGCGACCGCAGAAGCCTGGGCGGACAGCCTCCCTCGCCGGTCGCGAAACGGACCGGCATTCCCATCTCCTCGTTCAGGTAGGCGACCCCCATCTGGAGACCTTCCCACATCGTCGGGGAGAGGGCCCCGAAGGACATGCTCCCCAGGATCAGCGGATAGATTTCCCGGACCGGCGGGAGCCAGCCGCCCTCGCGACCGACCCCGAGCGCCTCCTCCGGCGGGAGGATCCGTCCCAGCAGCGTCCGCAGCTCGAATTCATGGCGTCCCGCGTCCAGCGCCGGGTCGGTCAGCATCGAAATCCGGATGAACTTGATGCCGTCGAGGAGGCTTTCCCGGGCATTGCGGCGTCCGCCGCGCCGACGCGGGACGCCGCCCTGATTGATGTGGAAACGGAGTTTGTCCGGCTCGTCGTTGTGGATCGGCAGGATCGCGTGGTTGGGGCAAACCATGTCGCACATTCCGCAGCCGATGCAGGCGTGGGCGATATCCGTCCGCTGACGGATCCCGTGGTACACCCCAAAGACATTTCCCGGTTTTTCCGAAAGCCCGAGGGCGATTTGCAGGACCCTTTTCCGGTGGACGCCAAGCTCGATCGCCTGCACGGGACAAACCGCCGTGCAGCGGCCGCAGAGGCAGCACTTCTCCTTGCTCCAGAGAATCTGCCAGGGCAGATCCTTCGTGCTTAATGTAGACGGCTTAAGCTGTCCATCTGGTTCCATCGCCCAACCTCCTGCCGCTCCGGTCCCACGAAGACCGTATCATACCTCATCGGTTGAAAATCCCGGCTCTTGTCGCGCGCGGGAATCGCGGCGTCCAGCCCGCACATCTCCGAGGAGAAGGCGAACATCCCGGGGTTTCCGCCCACCACGCCGGGACGGAGTTTCTTGCTGTCCTGCACCATGAACAGGGTCTTGTCGGGAAGGCACCCCATCACGCAGTTCGGTCCGTCGATGATCAGCGGCCGGCAGCTCTGCTTGAGCACCCGCAGCCAGGGACCGTTCGGGTGGCTCTCCAGCTCGCTGTCCTTGAGCGGCGTGATCACATGCTTGTAGGTCTCCAGATCCAGGTTCAGGTGGTTCAGCGAATAGTGGAGGATATGGGTGAACACCTCCGAGTCCGACTGGTAGCCCACGTAGCCCGGTTCCTTGCGCGACATGAGAAATTCCCGGATCGGCACGAAAGCCGTGTTCTCGCCGTTGGTCATGGTGGCCATTCCCTGGATGAAGAACGGGTGGCAGGCGTAGATGTTGATGGCGTAGTTGGTGTTCTGCCGCCCCTGGGCCAGGATCGTCCTCGCCTGGAGTTCCTTGCGGTTCAGCCCGAGATAGTCCGCCACGGCCGTCGGATCGCCGACCTCCTTGATCATGATCACATCCGGCCAGAAACTGAAAACCATCATCGAGCCGTCCTGTTCTCCCATCTCCCGGAGCTGGAGGCGGCACATCATCAACCGGCGCTGGATTTCCGCCTCGGGCAGGTTCTCCCAGTCGGGCGGATATTCATAGACGCGGACGAGATAGTTGTCCCGCCGGGGCGTCCCCGCGGGCGGTCTCTTCGTCGGCCGGAACGAGAGCTTGTATTTTGTCATGAAATCCATGTCCATCATGTACCGGTCCAGGGCCTTGATTCCCGTGTTGGAGAAGATCCCCGAGAGGATCGGCCCTCCCCGGAACTGCTCGAAATCCCCTCCGAGATCGGTCAGGAAAAGCCCGACGCCCGAGCCGTCGTGCCCCTCCTTCATCACGTCCAGCGCGCGTATCGCAACCATCGGCGAGAGGGGCTCTCTGCTGGTAATGGAAAACAATCTGCACATGATCATCCGTCCTTTCGCTGCAATCAGCGGCGACCTTCGCTGTTTTTTTCAGGAGTTCGCGACTTTGCGCCGGTCTGGCCCCAGGGCTTGTCCGAAAACGGAAACCCCCGTTGGGGGGAACAAGCCAAAACCATGCCACTTTCAGGAGATGATCGGGACAGGGCCAAAGAATTGCCGCGTGATTCCGGAGGGTAACCGTGCCATCCCGGAGTGGGATGCAAACCGGCGAAAATAAAGAGACAAAAAAGTTGCTTTGCCGAAAAAAGGGACAATATTGTACCGGCGGTCCCGTTTGCCGGTCGAACTGGAAACATCAACCTTTTCCGGGATCAGGATCCGGGTTGTCTCGCGTTTGGGTGCGGAACGGCCGGGGATCGATCCCCATCTTCCGGATCCGGTACTGGACGATCCTTTTGGTGGTTCCGAGAAGTTTCGCCGCCCGGGTCTGGTTTCCCCGGGTTTCCCGGAGGGCATTGGTGATCAGCTCGCGCTCCTGCGCCTCGACGACCGCGTTCAGCCTGCCCCGTTCCTTCGTTTCCGAGTTTTTCAGCCGGAGTTGCAGCGAGGGGGGAAGATGCATCGGCTCGATCGTGTCGCCGGGCGCGAGCAGAATGGCCCGTTCGATGCAGTTTTCGAGCTCCCGAACATTGCCCGGCCAGTGATAGGCCAGCAGGATGTCGGAAACCGCGGGGGAGATTTTTTTGACCGGCTTTCCCATGCCCCGGGTATATTTCAACACGAAGTGATCGGCCAGCAGGATGATGTCGCTTCCCCGCTCGCGCAGCGGCGGCAGGCAGAGCGGAAAAACGTTCAGTCGATAGAAGAGATCGGCGCGGAACCGCCCGGACGCCAGGTCCTGTTCGAGGTTCCGATTCGTTGCGGCGACGATCCGCACATCGACGCGCACCACGCGGGCGGAACCGAGCGGCTGGAACTGCTTTTCCTGGAGGACCCGGAGCAATTTGACCTGCGCCGCGGCGGACAGCTCTCCCACCTCGTCGAGGAAGATCGTCCCCCCGTTGGCCTCCTCGAAACGGCCGCGGCGGTGGTGCAGGGCGCCGGTGAAGGCCCCCCGTTCGTGGCCGAAGAGCTCGCTTTCGAGCAGGGTATCGGGGATGGC
This sequence comes from Syntrophales bacterium, assembly GCA_028712015.1. Lineage (GTDB taxonomy): Bacteria > Desulfobacterota > Syntrophia > Syntrophales > UBA5619 > UBA5619. The sequence continues at coordinate 1,986 of JAQTRB010000060.1, read as the reverse complement.
GGCGCAATTGACCTGAACGAGCGGCCCCCGGAGGCGGGGGCTGTTTTTGTGAATGGCGTGGGCGACCAGCTCCTTGCCCGTGCCCGTCTCCCCGTGGATCAGGACCGTCGTGTTGGAATCGGCCACCTGGGCGATCATCCCGAAGAGATTCTTCATTACGCCGGAATGGCCGATGATGTCCGCGGACGGCGTCCGGGAGCGGCCGAGGAGATGCCTGAGGCGCCGGTTCTCCTCCTCGACGGCGCGATTGTGAACCGCCTTGGCGAGCAGTTCGGCCACGGAGGAGAGCATGGCGAGCTCCCGGTCCAGGTTTTCCACCTGCCGGGCGACCTTGTCCGCCGAGAGAACCCCGACGACGCGGTTGTCGTAGATGATCGGCACGCAGAGAAAGGCCAGCTCCGAACGGTTCAGATTGCGGCGGGCCCCGGTCCGGTCCAGAAATTGGACATCCTTGCCGAGGTTTGCCAGGGCCATCGGCCGTCCGGTCTGCGCGACCTTGCCCGTGATCCCTTCGCCGGGGAGATAGGTTACGTCCATGCCCTGGATATCAACGCCGTGCGCCACGTCCAGCCAGGCCGCCCCCGTTTCGCGATCGAGGAGGGAGATCATTCCCCGTTGCATCCCCAGCCGAACGCTCATCTCCTGCAGGGCCTGCTCGATCTGGTCCCGCAGCTCCCCCGGCTGGGCCAGAATCCTGGCGACGGTGTGCAGAGCGGCGAGTTCTTCGAAGTTATGGATGCTGATCTCTTTTCTCCCCGGCGTGCCGAGACGCAGCGGTCGCCAAATCGTTGATGTCATGGCGGAATCCTTCTTTCCAAGCGGAAAGCCCCCTCCGGAACATCCGCGGATACGGCCGATTCATTTCGCCATCCTTAGAACCCCGTCCGTCGAATATTTGCGCGAAAAGCAAAAATTTGCGTTTTTACGGAACGTCGGTATATTAAATCATTGCGGTTCAAATGAAAAGAGCAAAGAGGGTTTGGTTGCCGGACGCCTTCCGGCAACCCAATGCCCGGGAGCGTGAGGGTGGCCATGATCACGGACGAGGAACGAAAACGATATGCGCGCCAGATTTTGATGTTCGGGGAAGAGGGGCAGGAGAGGCTCAAGGGGGCCAGCGTTTTCGTGGCCGGCGCCGGGGGATTGGGAACGGTGATTTCCCTCTACCTGGCTGCCGCCGGTGTCGGCCGTTTGCGGATTATCGACGACGATGTCGTCGATGAAAGCAACCTGAACCGCCAGATCCTGCATTGGAGCCGGGACGTCGGGCGGCGCAAAATCGCCTCCGTCCGGGAGAAACTGGTCGCACTGAATCCGCTGATCCGGATTGAGGCCGATCCCGGCCGGATCGGGGAGGAGAACGTCGGGGAGCTGGCGCGAGGCTGCGACTTGATCGTCGATGCGCTGGATAATCTTCCGACCCGCTACCTCTTGAACCGGGCGGCGATCGAGCGGGGCATTCCTTTCGTTCACGGCGCCGTCCGGGGATTTTTTGGACAAGCGACGACGGTGATCCCCCGGAAGGGCCCCTGTCTGCGCTGTTTCTTTTCGGCAAGTCCGTCGCGGGAGATTTTCCCGATTGTCGGTGCGACCTGCGGCGTTATCGGATCCATCGAGGCGTCGGAGGCGATCAAGCTGCTCACCGGACAGGGGGACCCCCTCATGGGTCGGCTTTTCATCTGGGACGGCCTCACGGGCGGCACGGATTCGATCGTGATCGAACGGAATCCGTCCTGTTCCGATTGTGGAGGACCCCCATGAAGATTCCCTTCAGAACATCCGCCGCATTCCGGGAGAAGATCGCCCTCTCCTTTCCGGTCGCCGGCGGTTGAAACGCCATTACCTTGGAGAGGTCTGTGCCCGAAGAAGCTTCTCGGGAAGGAACCAGACAAGACCGATGGCGAGCAGCGGAACCAGGGCCACACCGTAGAGGACGGTCCGGATGGAGTACAGATCGGCCAGACTTCCCACAAGCGGCGCAATCAT
>JAQTRB010000059.1 GCA_028712015.1 Syntrophales bacterium | reverse complement strand
ATGAGGCGCCTTGTCCACGGCTTATTGAAGATCCGTGTCAAACCCTATTACCTCTACCAGTGCGACCCGATTCCCGGCTCCTCCCATTTCCGGACTTTGGTCGCGAAGGGGCTGGAGGTGATCCGGGGCCTCCGAGGCTTCACGACCGGCTACGCGGTGCCGACTTACGTCATCGACGCCCCGGGCGGCGGCGGGAAGATTCCGCTCCTGCCGGAATATGTCGAAGGACGGGAGGAGGGCGACCTGCTGCTTCGAAACTACGAAGGAAAGGTTTTCCGCTATCCGGACGGCCCGCCCGCGGAAGGACTCATCCATTAAATAATCAGGGACAGCGCCCTATTAAAACCGATACGGGAAAACAAATGGGGCGCTGTCCCTATTTAAAATGAGGGTACGGCCGTGAAGGTCGGCATCACATACGATCTGCGCGATGATTATCTGGCCGAGGGGTATGGCGAGGAAGAAACGGCGGAATTCGATCATCCGCTGACAATCGCCGCAATCGACGACGCGTTGCGAGCGCTCGGTTACGAAACGGACCGGATCGGCCACATCCGCGCGCTGGTCCGGCGTCTCGTCGCGGGCGACCGGTGGGACCTCGTCTTCAACATCGCCGAGGGACTCCGGGGTTTTGGCCGCGAGGCGCAGATCCCGGCGCTGCTGGACGCCTGGGAGATCCCCTACGTTTTTTCCGATCCGCTGGTGTTGTCGCTGACCCTCCACAAGGGGATGACGAAGCGCGTGATCCGCGACCTCGGCATCCCGACTCCCGATTTCGCGGTCGTCGAGACGCCGGAGGAGATCGCAGCGGTGAAACTGCCCTTTCCGCTGTTCGCCAAACCGGTCGCGGAGGGAACGGGGAAGGGGGTCACCGCGGCCTCGAAGATCGGGGATCCTGCGGAACTCGGCCGCATCTGCCGGAAGTTGCTGGCCGATTTTCGGCAGCCTGTACTGGTCGAAACCTTCCTCCCGGGGCGGGAATTCACCGTTGGAATCATCGGAACCGGCAGGGAGGCCTTCGTCCCCGCGGTGATGGAGGTCCATCTCACCGAAAAGGCGGAGAAAGAGGTCTATTCTTACGCAAACAAAGAGGACTGGCACGAGCGGATCGAATATCGTCTGGCCGATGATGTTCCGGCCCGGGCGGCCTTGGAAACGGCGCTGGCCGCCTGGCGCGGCCTCGGCTGCCGCGACGGGGGACGGATCGACCTGCGCGCCGACGCGAACGGAACGCCGAACTTCATCGAGGTGAATCCGCTGGCGGGGCTTAGGCCGGGACACTCCGATCTGCCGATCCTCTGCGAGCTTGCCGGAATGCCCTATCGGGAACTGATCGCCGGAATCATGTGTTCCGCCCGGAAACGCATCGGTGATAGGTAGGGAGAACCTCCTGTTTAAAGGACGACCCCGTCCATTCCTAAATCCTCACAGGTGCGATAAAATCAATCGGGCGCCGGCCCAATGCATCAAAAGGAATGCCGAATGAAGATTGCCGTAATCCACGGAGAGGTCGCCGCCGGGGCGGGTTTCGACGAACAGGATGTCCTCACGCAGGTCGATTGCGTCTCCCGGGGCCTCGCCGCGCTCGGCCACAAGCCCGTCGCCGTCCCGGTTTCGCTGAACCTCCAGGCGACCGCGCGAATGCTGACGGATCTGCAACCGGCGATGGCCTTCAATCTCGTGGAAACCATCGCCAGCCAAGGCCGTCTCATCCACATCGTCCCCGCGCTACTCGATGCGCTGAAGATCCGCTACACGGGCGCGGCGACGGAGGCGATGCTGCTCACATCGAACAAACTCCTCGCGAAGCGCTGGCTCACCGCCGTCGGACTGCCAACGCCGCCTTGGTTCACGGGAAACGAAGCGGATCCCCTTTGCGGGGACGGTTCGCCGTCCACGACATCCACCGCCCGCATTGGGCCGAGGCCGGCCCATCCGGACGGCACCGGCAACGATGCGGACGGCCGCGAGGTACGACCACCTTCGCCGGACCGGCCGGAGGCGAAGGCGTGGGTCGTCAAATCGGTTTGGGAACATGCATCCGTGGGCCTCGACGAGGATTCGGTCCTCTTCGGGGCGGACCGGAAGCGGCTCATCGCGGAGATGGACGCCCGTCGCGAATCGCTGGGCGGCGAATGTTTCGCCGAGGCCTACATCGACGGCCGGGAGTTCAACCTGTCGCTGTTGGCAACAGGAGCGGAAGCGTCTCCGGGCGGACGGGTCACATTTCCCTGCGATAAACATTTTCCGCCGGAGCGGGCAAGCGGCCGCGACAAAGGCGCCGGAATGGACCGCAGCGTCTCCGATTACGCGTTCCTCCGCTGCCGGAATGCGCGGGGGATCGGTCCCGCCGGACAACACGAAATCGGTCCGGCACGCGTTTGCGACCCGGAGGTTCTCCCGCCGGCCGAGATCCGCTTCGATGCCTACCCGCCGGGGAAGGTTCGCGTTGTCGGCTACCGTTCCAAGTGGAAAGAGGGGTCGTTTGAATTCGCCAACACGCCCCGCAGCTTCGATTTTCCCGTGCAGGACGCCGCGCTGCTGGCGGATTTGGGGGAGCTTGCGCTCCGCTGCTGGAGGCTTTTCGGTCTACGGGGGTACGCGCGGGTCGATTTCCGCGTGGATGAAGAGGGCCGGCCGTGGATTCTCGAGGTGAACGCGAATCCCTGCCTCTCGCCGGATGCGGGGTTTTTCGCGGCGGCGCTTCGCGCGGACCTGGACTTCCCGGCGGTCCTCACCCGCATCATCCAAAACACGAGGGAACGTCCAAGATGTTGAAACCGATTGTCTTGTTAACCTTATCCAACCTTTTCATGACGTTTGCGTGGTACGGCCATCTGAAGAACATGAACGGCATGCCCCTTTTCCTGATCATCCTGCTGAGCTGGGGAATCGCCTTTTTCGAATACGTTCTGCAGGTGCCGGCAAACCGGATCGGCATTCATTATTTCAATCTGGGCCAGTTGAAGATCATCCAGGAGATCATCACGATGATCGTCTTTGCCGGCTTTGCCGTGCTCTACATGCGGCAGCCGCTGAAGCTCGATTACCTGTGGGCGGGATGCTGCCTTGTCGGCGCGGCTTATTTCATGTTCCGGGGAGGGGTGCCCCATGCCTGAAAATCAGCGGGATCCGTCCCCCCTTTTCCGGGAAGAGGCGAAACCGGAGGACCGCGAAGCGGTTGGCCGGCTTGTCCGCGCGACGGGGTTCTTTTCGGAAGAAGAGGCTGAAATTGCCGAGGAGCTCATCGAGGAGAGGCTGGCCAGAGGCGATGCGAGCGGTTATTTCTTTCTCTTCGCCGAAGCGGGGGATCGCCTGCTCGGCTACGCCTGCTTCGGTCCGATTCCCGGCAGCATGCACAGCTTCGACCTCTACTGGATCGCCGTGAGCCCCGGGGAGCAGGGACGGGGGATCGGCCGGCGGCTGATGGCCGTCGCGGAGCAGGTCATGGCAAAACGCGGGGCCCGCCGGATCTATGCGGATACCTCCTCCCGCCCCCAGTACGAACCCACCCGTTCCTTCTACCTCGCCTGCGGCTACCGGAAGGCGGCCTTCCTGAACGACTTCTACGCGCCGGGAGACGGCAAGGTCATTTTCGTCAAAGCCCTTTCATGAATTCGGCGCTTTTTCTTTCCGGTAGAACTCCTCGTATATCTCCCAGATCGCAATGAGCAGCGCGGTGATGACGGGACCGATCACGAAGCCGGACAAGCCGAAGAGGATGATCCCCCCGAGCGTCGACAGGAAGATGAGCAGCGGGTGCATGGCCACATCCTGGCCGATCAGGACCGGGCGCAGCAGGTTGTCCACCGTGCTGATTACAAGGAATCCGACGGCGAGGATCAAGATCCCCTCCCAGATGTGACCCCCCAGGAGCATTACGATGCCTGCGGGCCCCCAGATCACCGAACAGCCGACCACCGGCACGATAGCCATCAGGATCATCAGAAGCCCCCACATCAGCGCCCCCTCGATATCCGTCACGAAAAAGGCGATCCCCCCCAGCGTTCCCTGGATGCCGCCGATGATCAACGTCACCTTCAGCGTCGATTTCGCCGTCACGATGAAACGGTCGAAGAGCAGTTTTTCCCGCCCCAGTCCCAACGGAACAATCCTCATCGCCGTGCGGAGGAACCGGTCCCCGTCTCGGACAAAGAAAAAGAGCGTATAGAACATGATCGCAAACTGGACCAGCAGTTTCAGGGTATTCTGCGTCAGATCCGTCAGGTGGACGAAGATGTATTTCGTGATCCCTTGCACCACTTCGGTGGTCTTCGCAATCAGTATCTCACTGTTTATATGGAACAGCTCGGCGATGGAATTGCCGGTGATTGCATCGATGACGTTCTGGACGTTCCGGTCCATGTACTGCGTACCCGGCGCCAGGGTCTTATAAAGACGAACGGATTCACTGAAAACGAGTGTTCCGACGATTCCCGCGGGCAGCAACAGGATCAGCGCGATGACGAGAAAGAAGAGCGCCGTGCTCAGGTTCGGATGTTTGATTCTCCGGTTGAGCCGGCTGTAGAGCGGCCGGAAGACGCCGGCGATGACGGCGGCCCAGAAGATCGGAAAGAAAAAGGGTCGGAGAAGGTAGAGAAAAAGAAGCGTCACCAGCCCTAAAATGGTGAAGAAGAGGACGTTGTTCTCTTTGCCGTTTCCCATCCGCGCTTTGCCTCCCGGAGGTTCATGACTCCGACAACTTCGCCTCGACGGATTGGATCTTTCCTTCGATCCGGTTCATCGCCCCCGCACGGTAATCCATCTGGAGCGTCATGTAAATCCGGCCGCAATCCCTGCGGAGCTCCTTGAAGCAGTTCTCCACGACGGCCATGACCTCCTCCCACTCCCCCTCGACGGCCGTGCTCATTGGACCCAGCTTGTAGGGAAGGCCGCTGTCGCGGATGATTCGAACGGCGCGGGCTACATAAGGGCTGGCGCTTGCCTCCTTCCTGTCGGTGGGAAAAATCGAAAAATGGATCAGTACGCTCATCTTGCCTCCTCTTTGGAACGGGGAACAGTCCTTGCTGAAATGCCACAGCAAACAAACAGGGCGCTGTCCCCATGAAAGTTATTTTTTCAGCAGCGTCTCGATCAGGGGTTCCACCTGTCGGCACTGGCGGCAAACGATGTTTCCGTTCCGGTCGACAAGGACCATCGACGGGACGCCCCGGATTTCATAGATTCCGCTCACGGCCGCGTCTTCGTCCAGAAGAACGCGGTAGGGCAGCCCGTGCTGGGCCGTGAATTTCGACACCTTTTCCTTCGATTCCTGGATGTCGACGTTGACGATCTCCAGCCCCCGCTTCGCATAGGCGGCATGGATGGCCTTGAAGTGCGGAATCTCCGCCCTGCAGAAGCTGCACCAGGTCGTGCTGAAAATGATCAGGACCGGTTGTTTCCCCCGGACGTCGCTCAGCCGGAATTTCCGGCCGTTGAGATCCTTGAGGATGAAGTCCGGAGCCCTTTCGACAACGGCCGTCTTTGCGGCAACTGGCGGCGCACCGGCGGACACGACGGCCGGAGCAGCCCATCCGTTGCAGGCAACCGCAACGGCCGCAACGATCAAAAACCTTCGCCAACGCTTCCCCAAAACCATCTCCATTCCTTCTATATCCAAAGTATCCCGGCGTTGATCAAAAAGTATTCGCCTGTCCCCAGCAGGATCCAGCCGAAAACGCGGCTGATCCTGACCATCCAGGGGCCGGACCGGGGAATTGCGGCCAGCAGACCGGCGAAGGTTCCCACGAGGATGAGCAGGGTTCCCATCCCGAAGGCGAAGACAAACATCAGGCTCGAGGCGTAGGCCACGTTTTCCCGGGTCGCCGCGTAGCCGAGAATCACGGCGAGCGCCGGCGCCGTGCACGGACCCATGACCAGCCCCGAGGCCGCCCCCACCAGAAAACTGCCGATGATCCCCTTGCCTCGTTTCGGAGAGGGCTCGCGGGTGATGAAGCCGGGCGTCCGGACGCTGAAGGTAAAAACGCCGAGCATCGACAGCCCCATCAGAACGCAGAGGTTCCCCATCATGAAATAGGTCCAGGGGTTGCTCTGGATCTGGCCGAAGAGCTTCCCCGAGAGCGCGGCGACGGCGCCGAGGATCGTGTAGGTAACGGCCATCCCGGCCACATAGATCAGCGAAAGGACGAACCCCTTCTTCTTCAAGCCTTCCCCGCGGGCGCCGATGTAGGCAACGGTGATCGGAATGACCGGGTAAACGCACGGGGTGAAGCTGATGAGCACCCCCCCCAGATAAACAGCCAGGAAGGACAGGATCACCGATCCCTGCATGTAGCCGGACAGGCCGTTGACGAAATTTTCGATCATCGGGCACCCTTTTACGCGGATCCATCAACGACAAAAAGTCGTACTGCACTTCTCTCTTCGTGTATAGGTAACATAACCAGGGGGAAAGGTAAAACCCTTTTATCCCGTCCTCCCCGGCGGCAACAGGAACGCAGCCGCGCGGCGGACGATCCGACCGGCGAGGGTCTCGGCGGTCTCGAGCGCGCCGAAGGGGCATACCTCGATGCAGCAGAAACAGCGGATGCAGCGGTCGTAGTCGAAACGAAGCGGTTTCTCCCCCGGCGCGATCGCCCGCGCCGGGCAGATTTTCCAGCACTCCCCGCACATCCTGCAGACCAGGGAATCGCAAACGGGCCGCCGCAGAAACTGCCGCCGAATGAAGCCGTGCAGGAACTTCGGACCGTAGAGAAGGGAGGCCAGAGGGGGAAGACGGAAATCCCGGATCACCGGCAGGGAACCGTCGATTTCCGTCTCCGGCACGGGGAGGCCCATCTCCCGGGCCGCCTTCAGGACCGGAAGCCGTTCCGGATCGAGGGCAAGCATGCGGCAAACGACCCGATCGAGCGCAAACGGGTCGCGTCCCGCCAGCAGAACGCCGATCTCCCGCGGAATGCCGCCCATCCCCGGCCCCGGGCCCTCCATGGCCAGAATGCCGTCGAGCAGATTGATCGCCGGCAGGAGATGAAAACCGATCCGGGCGATGAGCCGGGCAAATGTCTGCCGGTCCGCGCCGGCCCGCATGTGCCATTCCGGCTTCCGGTACCCGATGATACAGCCGAACAGGTTCTTGACGGCCAGGGTGAGCAGCATCTGGCTGTGGGTCTTGAGTTTGGGCAGGTTGACGATGATGTCCGCCCGGATCGCGTCCTCGGCGATTTCGATTGCGCCGAACGGCCCGCCGATGTCGATGCGGACGGAGTTCCGAAATGGACGGCATTCGCAGTCGAGACCGCGCAGGGCCTCGCGGATCCGGCCCACCTGCAAAACCAGATCGAAAGCGCCGGTCGCCGGACTGTCGGCCACCAGCGGACGGCAACCCCGCCCGTTGCAGTATTCCACGACGGCCCGGATCACGGCGGGATGGGTCAGAACGGCCCGGCGAGGCGAGGAAGGGGCAAGAAGATTCGGTTTGATCAGAACGCGTTTCCCCGCCCCGATTTCGCATCCCCCTGCGGCATCCATCATCTCGAAGATCAGAGACCGGAAGGCGTCGCTTTCATAGGTTGCATTTCTGACAATCACCAAGGGCATGACACAGTCCTTATTACAGGCGGGCGAAGGCATCCCGGATCGCCTCCAGAAAGTCGCGCCGGTGGAACAGAAATGCCCCCACGTGGCCGCCCCCAAGCCAGCGCATCGTCGAGCCGGGCCAGTGGGCGTGCAGCATGGCCGCCGAGGCCGGCGGAATGTAGGCATCGTTTCCGGCCGCGACGAGAAAAGCCGCATCCGGACGCCTTGGGGGTGAATACCGCCGCAGATCGGTCAC
>JAQTRB010000058.1 GCA_028712015.1 Syntrophales bacterium | reverse complement strand
GCGGCTTCATGTCGAAGAAAGGCTGCGGATTCAACGGGGGGAGCTGCAATGTCATCGTAGATCAATGCAATGGGTGCGGCAAGGTGATCGAGTGCCCTACCGGCAAATACTGCCGCGTGTATCCGGATCCTGCCGGAAAATGGCGGACGGGAAAATGTCCCACAGCCACCCATCTCAAAATGGACCTCAAAGAAACGACGCAAAAGGTCAACCCGCTGAAGGCTTCCAAACGGGCAAACAAAAAATAGTGGGCGTCCCTCTCCGTTTTCGACGGACGGGATACTTCGATCGGTTTGCACCTGGGAATCATTCAAACCAAAGGCCGATTGAAGCCTTGTGGTTTCAATCGGCCTTTTTTCGGACATCGCTGCGGCAACCTAACGGACGATTTCCCTGATCCAGCGCAATCCCTGCTCGATCTCATCGAGAAGGGCATCCCGCCGCTCCCGGCCGGATGCCGTCGGCTCCTCGCCCCGCAACTTGTGGAGTTGTTTCCTGGCACCGTTGATGGTGAAATTCTCCTCGTAGAGGAGTTTGCGGATCATCAGCAATTCCTCTACATCCTTGTGACGGTAGAGTCGCTGATCGGAGCGGGTGCGGATCGGTTTGACCGTTTTGAACTCGGTCTCCCAGTAGCGGATCACATAGGACTGAACGCCCAACAAGCGGCTGACCTCGCCGATACGGAAATAGGACTTATCGGGAATCGATACGGTCATCATCCGGTCCCCATATTGCGCGAGGCATGCTTTCGCTGCATCGGGTTCGCCGTATGCGGACCCTGTCAGTCGTTCAGTGCCTTGCGAAGAACCTGGCTGGATTTGAAGGTCAGCACCCTTCGTGCGGAAATGGCAATCTCGTCACCGGTCTGCGGATTTCTGCCCCGGCGTGATTTCTTCGCCTTCACGACAAAATTTCCAAAACCGGAAATCTTGATCTTCTCCCCGTTCGCCAGACCGTCCTTGATGATATCGAACACGGATTCGACAATCCTGGCCGAATCCTTTTTCGAAAATCCAAGCTTCTCGTATACATCCTGAATGATATCGATTTTTGTCATTTTCCGCCTCCTCCGCTGGATTGGTCTTTTTCTATCTGATGGATGCCCCGGACTCATGAACGATCTTCTGCAAAATCCTCGCGTGGGTCTCGTTCACCTCTTCATCCGTCAAGGTCCGGTCCGCGCTGCGGTATGAGAATCGCAATCCCAGACTTTTCATCTTCGAAGGGATATTTCCTCCTTCATATACATCGAAAATTTGAACTTTTTCAAGCAATACTTCAACGGAATCCGTTGCCAGTCGAAGCATCTCCGCCGCGGGCATCTCTCGGCGGACCAGAAAAGCCACATCCCGCGAACTCGACGGAAACCTGGGCAGGTTTCGAAAGGAGGCCTTTGCTGAAAAATGTTCCGCAAGGAGATCAAGATCGAGCTCGCAGACCAGAACATTTCCCGTCAGGTCCATTCGGGTCAGGACATCCGGATGGACCTCACCCAGAAAGCCGATCTGCGTATCCCCATCAAACACCCCGCAGGATTTTCCCGGATGCAGCAAAGGCTCCGCCACACCCTCCCGAAACGCCGGTGTACCGATCCGGAGGGCGTCCAGGATATTCTCGACACATCCCTTGAGATCATAAAAATCCGCTTGCAGATCGTGAAAATGCCACCGATTCTCATATCGCCGGCCGGTCATCAACAGGGCTGCACGGTTGCATTCCCGGGGCAGCTCCCCCTCTCCCCGGCGGATAAATGTTCGGCCCGTCTCAAAGATCTTCAGATCAAAGCAGCCGACGGCCGCATTGTCCCTCGCATTCAGCAACAGGCTCCGGATCAGGATGGTCCGCATCACCGCCTGTTCTTCCGTCAGCGGATTGCGAATCCCGACCTGACGGCGCCGCTCATCCGTTTCGGGCAGGCCGAGCTGATCGACGGCAGCCGGAGAGACAAAGCTGTAATTGATGACCTCCTGATAACCGGCGCCGGTCACGATTTCCCGGAATTTTTTTTCGACCTCACTCCGGACGTTCGCGGCTCCGACCATCACCGAAACGGCGGGGAGGGTCGCGGGAATCCGGTCGTAGCCGTGCATTCGGGCGATTTCCTCGATGAGATCGATCTCCCGGGCGATGTCCACGCGACAGGTCGGAGGGGTAACGTAAAACTCCCCTTCTCCTGCCGGCTCAACCGTCATTTCCAGATTTTCAAGGATCCGCAAAACATCCGCTTCGTCGACCGCGGCGCCCAGAATATCCCGTATCCGCCTCAGTCTCAGCGGAATTTTTTCCACCGTCTTGACGATCAGGGGATATTGATCAATCACCCCCCGGCAAACCGATCCTCCGGAAAGCTCCGCCATGAGGCCCGCCGCCCGGTCGAGCGCCGGAATCAGCCCCGCTGGATCGATCCCCCTCTCGAAACGGAAGGCGGCGTCGGTTCCCATGCCGAGCGACCGCGCGGTTCGGCGGATCGATGCGGGATGAAAATAGGCGCTTTCCAGCAGAATCGTCTCCGTGTCTTTCTGGATCTCGGAGTTCAGACCGCCCATCACCCCGCCGATGGCGACCGGTTTCACCCCGTCGCAGATCATCAGCGTGTCGGACTGCAGCACACGCTCCTTTTCATCGAGGGACACGAAGGTCTCTCCCGCATGGGAACGACGAACCACGATTCGCCCCTCTTCGAGGAAACGAAAATCGAAGGCGTGCAGGGGCTGCCCCAGCTCCATCATCACGAAGTTGGTCACATCCACGATATTGTTGATGGAGCGCATGCCCACCGCCTCCAGTCTCCGTCTCATCCAGAGGGGCGATGGTGCGATCCGGACATCTTTGATGACGCGAGCGGTATAACGGGGACACAGATCGGGATCGTCGATGGAGACCGAGGTGATCTTCCGAATATCCTCACCGGTTTCCGTCACAACGAAAGAGGGATAACGAAGCGCCTTTCCCGTAATGGCGGCGACTTCTCGGGCAATGCCGACGATGGACAGACAGTCCGACCGGTTCGGCGTCACACCGATATCCAGAACGACATCGGCCAGATCCAGCGCCTCCGCCAGCTCCCTCCCCAACGAAAGGTCGGTGGGAAGAATCATGATCCCCGAGGCGTCACTGCCGATCCCGAGTTCCTCCTCGGAACAGAGCATTCCTTCGGACGCCTCGCCCCGAATCCTGGCACTCCGGATCACATCGCCGCTCGGAAGAACTGCGCCGACCTGCGCCAACGGAACGATATCCCCGACATGGATATTCGTTGCGCCGCAAACCACCGGAAAGGTCGCGTCCCCGGTGGAAACCTCGCAGAGGGACAATTGATCGGCTCGGGAATGACGCCGCAGAGAATCGATCCGTGCGACCCTGACCCCGCGAAACACCGGTTCGATCCGGCGCAGGGCGTCCACCTCCAGGCCGGACATGGTCAGCCGTTCCGCCAGTTCCTCCGGCGACACTTCCAGATCCACGTAGTCTTTGAGCCACTTCAAGCTGATCAGCATTTCAAAATTGTTCCAGAAATCTCAGATCGTTTTCAAAAAAGAGTCGGATGTCGGAGATCCCGAATTTGAGCATGGCGATTCGTTCCAAACCCAGGCCAAATGCAAATCCTGTAAATTCCTCGGGATCATAATGGACATTTCCGAATACCGCGGGATCCACCATTCCCGATCCCAGAATCTCCAGCCAGCCGCTCTGGCCGCAAACCCGGCACCCCTTGCCGCCGCACATGACGCAGCGGATGTCGACCTCCGCGCTCGGCTCCGTAAACGGGAAAAAACTGGGACGGAAACGGAGCGCCGTATCCTCGCCGAACATCTGTCGAAGGAAAACCGTCAAGACCCCCTTCAGATCGCCGAAGGTGATTCCCCGGTCCACGAGGAGGCCCTCAATCTGGTGAAACATCGGGGTGTGTGAAACATCGGAATCGCGACGATAGACCCGCCCGGGGGAGAGAATCCGCACCGGCGGCCTTGTTTTTTCCATGATTCGGACCTGGACCGGGGAGGTGTGGGTGCGCAAGACAATGTTGTCCTCGACGTAGAAGGTGTCCTGCATGTCCCGCGCCGGATGGTCCTTGGGGATATTCAACGCTTCGAAATTATAGTAATCGAGCTCGACCTCCGGTCCCTCCACCGTCGAGAAACCCAGACCGGCGAAAATTCGGCAGATCTCTTCCTGAACCTGCGTGACCGGATGAAGACGGCCGTGCCGGACGATCCTTCCGGGGAGCGTGACATCAATCCTGTCGCGGAGAATGGCCTGTTCTTTTCCGGAAGCCGCCATTTCCGCAAGAACCTGATCGATTCGGGCGGAAAGGAGCTCCTTGACTTCGTTGCAGTCTTTGCCGAATTGAGGTCTGTCCTCGGGCGCCACCGTCGCGATGTTGCGGAGAAACCCGGTCAGCAGGCCCTTACGACCGAGAAAGCGGGTTCGGACGGCCTGAATCTCCTCTTCCGTTCGGGCCTTCCGGAGCTCCGCTTCGGCTTGATCCCGAAGGACCTCAAGCTCTCCGGTCATGCCTGCCGCTCACCCTTTGCGATGGTTGCGATTTCCGAAAATCCGCGGGGATCATGAATGGCCAGATCGGCAAGAACCTTTCGGTCGATCTCGACACCCGCCTTGTGCATTCCGTAGATCAGACGACTGTACGATATTGAATTCATTCTTGCCGCGGCATTGATTCTGGCGATCCACAACCGCCGAAACTCTCGTTTTCTGACCCTTCTGTCGCGGTAGGCGTACACCATGGCATGGTTCACAGCCTCCGTGGCCGTTCGCAGCAGCTTGCTCCTGGAAAGTAAAAATCCCTTGGCTGCCTTCAGGATCTTTCTCCGTTTTTTATGAGCCGTCAGGCTCCTCTTTACCCTCGGCATGGCTTATCTCCTCATCTTCCTCATATGCGGCGCGGGGCATGACAGGCAAGGCGACGAAACCTCCGCGCTTCCCGCTTGGATCTTCTCCCCGCTTCTACAGATACGGAATCAGTTTCCGCATAGACTTCTCGTTCGTCTTGTCGAGAATGACCGATTTCCGAAGCTGTCGCTTTCGCTTCGTCGTTTTCGGCGTCAAGATATGACTGGTATTGGCGTTGCTCCTCTTGATCTTTCCCGTTCCGGTTAAGGAAAATCGCTTCGCCGCTCCCCGATGTGTCTTCATCTTTGGCATCGCTTCACCCCTATTCTTAAGGTACTGGACCTGCTTTACGGCCCAGGTTATGATTACATCCCTGAACATTCCGCCGGCGATCCGGCGCTGCGGATCCGCTCACTTTTTCGGGGAGAGAACCATGACCATGCTTCTCCCCTCCAGTTTCGGTTGTTGATCGATCACGCAACCGTCACCAAGGGTGTTTTTGATATTCTCCATGATCTTGCGACCGATGTCCGTATAGGCAATCTCACGTCCGCGGAACATCATGGAGATCTTGACCTTGTTGTGCTGCGCCAGAAATTTCAAAACGTGCTTGATCTTGACCTCGAGGTCATGTGCCTCCGTTTTCGGACGGATACGGATCTCCTTCACCTGGATGACGGTTTGGCTTTTTTTGGAGACCTGAACCTTCTTGCTCTGCTGATACCGGAACTTGCCGTAATCCATGATCCTGCAGACTGGAGGCGCGGCGGTGGGGGATACCTCCACAAGGTCCAACCCCGCCTTGGCCGCTTCCGCCAGGGCATCCGTCAGGGAAATGACACCCAATTGCTTCCCCTCCATGTCGATCACTCGAACCGACGCGGCCCTGATCTCCCGATTGATCCTCAAATCCTTAGCGATGGGTCACCTCCCTGCGTTAAAGAAACTATCGATACTGTGCACACCGTTCACGTACAAGGGCGATGAAAGCCTCCACGTCGATGGAACCGAGGTTTTTGCCGTCCCTCTGCCGCGGCGAAACCTGACCGGAGGTCACTTCCCGATCGCCGATCACGAGCATGTAAGGGGTTTTCTGCATCTGGGCCTCGCGGATCTTATACCCCAATTTCTCGTTCCGGAAATCACCCTCCACGCGAATGTCCGCATCGAGGAGGCGCTTTCGGACCTCCTCTCCCCAGGGGATATGTTTCTCCGTCACGGTCACCAGGACCGCCTGGACAGGCGACAGCCAGAGGGGAAAGGCCCCCGTATGCTGTTCGATGAGGACCCCGATGAAACGCTCGATGGACCCCAGAATCACCCTGTGGAGCATGACCGGCCGGTGCTTCTCGCCGTCCTCGCCGATATAGCTCAGCTCAAATCGCTCCGGCAGGGTGAAATCGCACTGAATGGTCGCACACTGCCATTTCCGCTTCAGCGCGTCCTTCAGCTTGAAATCGATCTTCGGCCCGTAGAAGGCTCCGTCGCCTTCGTTGACCTCGTAGGCCATGCCGTTGTCCTTCAATGCGCCTTCCAGCGCGCGGGTGGCCAGCTCCCAATCCTCGTCGGACCCGATGGAATGCTCCGGCCGGGTGGAAAGCTCCACCTCGTATTCAAAACCGAAGATGCCCATGGCGTAGCCGACGAAATCGGCAATGGCCCGGATCTCGCCGTTGAGCTGCCCCGGCGTACAAAGGATATGGGCGTCGTCCTGCGTGAACTGCCGCACCCTCGGAAGGCCGTGGAGCACACCGGCCTTTTCGTGGCGGTGGACCGTCCCCAACTCGAAGTATCTCAACGGCAAATCCCTGTACGAGCGGATCTTCGACTTGTAGATCAGCATATGGGCAAGGCAGTTCATCGGCTTGATCCCGTAGGACTGCTCGTCCACCTCGGTGAAGTACATGTGATCCCGGTAGTGATCGAAATGTCCCGAACGTTTCCAGAGCTCGGCCTTGAGGATCTGAGGGCCGATGACAATGTCGTAGCCGCGCTTGAGGTGTTCCTTCCTCTCCCAGTCCTCGATGATCGTTCGCAGCAGGGCGCCTTTGGGGTGCCAGATGACCAGACCCGCACCCGCCTCCTCGTTGATCTGGAACAGGTCCAGTTCCCTTCCGAGACGGCGGTGGTCGCGCTTGCGGGCCTCTTCGAGGATCCGCAGATGGTCGTCAAGCGCCTCCTGCGTCGCGAAGCCGGTCCCGTAAATCCGCTGGAGCATCTTGTTGCGCTCGTCCCCCCGCCAGTAGGCGCCGGCAACGCTGAGAAGCTTGAAGGCCCGGATCATGCCGGTGGATGGAATGTGGGGTCCGCGGCACAGATCAACGTAGCCGTCCTCGGTGTATAAACTGACCGTCTGCACATCGGAGGGCAGATCATTGATCAATTCGACTTTGTAGGTTTCCCCCTTCTCTTGAAAGAGCGCCAATGCCTCCGCCCGGCTCACTTCGCGGCGTTCGAAAGGGATATCCGCCGCCGCGATCTGCCGCATCCGTTCTTCAATCTTTTCGAGGTCCTGCGGCGTGAAGGTCTCCGCATAATCAAAATCGTAATAGAACCCATCTTCGATCGAAGGTCCGATACTCACCTGAACGCCGGGAAAGCAGTCCTGGACCGCCTGCGCCATCACATGGGACATGCTGTGCCGAAGAATGGAGAGCCCCTCCGGCGTTGCAACATCGATCGGGCCGACAACGGCATCGGCAGTCAATCGGTAGCTCAAATCGACCGGGACGCCGTTCACCTTCGCCGCCACCGTGGAACGGAACTTCGCCGTATCGTCCGTGTCCGCAACGATTTTCCCAACGACGGCGCCGAAAGGGTGCAACACCTGTTTCCCGTCCGGCAAGGTTATCTGAATCCGCTCCGCCATCACCCCGTCCCTACGAAGAAAGGGCATCAGCACTATGCAATGATGCCCCCATCAAGACCTGCCGACCGCCGAAGACATTTCTACCGATCCAACTCGACTTCCGAACATCATCCCTTGAAAGGTCAAATCCATTATGAAAAAA
>JAQTRB010000057.1 GCA_028712015.1 Syntrophales bacterium | reverse complement strand
TTTGAATCCGGCGAGATGCTTCTTCTCCAGCGCCCGGGCCGCCTCGTTTTTCTCAACGAAGGAACGGGGTTCATACATCCAGCCCGCGGCAAGCCGCGCCTCTTCCCGCTTCAGCATGAACCAGGCAAACCATCCGAGAGGTTGCGCGGCGATGCGCGCTTTCCAGCCGAAGTCCGCGTAGATATCCTTCAGCAGACGGTCCGCTTTTTCGGCCAGCCGCGGTTCGCTTCGATACCACTTCCGCATCGCCCAGACGGCGCCGGCATAGATCGATCGCAGCGGGGACGCCTCCCAGGCGACCCGGTTCCGGATGCGGGGGCGGGGATCGTCCCGGTACCTCCGCCAACCGTTCAACAGCACCCGAATCATCCGGAGCAGGCTGGGACCGTTCACCGCAAAGTCCCGCCCGAAAGCGTCCAGAAGATATTTTTCCTCTTGACCGTCATGGATATACGGGTGGCGGTAATTGAAGCGGTACTGTCCATGGGCGTCGGCGGCGGGAAATTCCGTCTCCGGAAGAAGCGATCCGTCCCGCTTGTGTTGTTCGTACAGCGGCGTACCCGGAATCGGCGTGTAGAGCATGAACTGGTGGAAAACCGTGTCGTGGCTGACGGCGTAATCGATGACCGCGTCCATGTTTTCCGGCCTGTGGCCTTCGAGGCCGATGATCGATGAACCCAATACCCGGATCCCGTGATCCTGCAGCAGCGTGACGAGCGCCCGCGTATCCACGCCGTTCAGTTTGTTGTAGGCGCTCTCCTCCCCTTCCAGCCCCATCCAGACCCAGCCGATCCCCAGCCTGACCAGTTGATCGATCGTATAGGACTGCAAAACGCGGGCCGAGCTGAAGACGTAGATGGCCCAGCTTTTCCCGTTGGCCTCCATCAGCTCCAGGAGCCGGAGCGCCCGCTTCTTGTGAAGGAGAAAATTTTCATCCAGCGTGAAAAAGGACTTCACCCTGAGTTTTTCCTCCATCTCGCACATGGCGGCAAAAAGTTCATCGCCGGTTTCGAAGAAATTGACGAATTTCCCCTTACCCCCGAAGAGGGCGGAGGTGGAGCAGAAGTTGCAGCCCACCGGGCAGCCGACCGACGGAATCAGGATCGCCGCCGTTTCGCCGGGACGGTTGCCGAGGTCGATCCCCATCGTCCTCCCGCCGAAGCCCGAGATTGCGAGGGGGTGCTTGATCGGCCCGCGATCGTCCTGACCCAGATAGCGCTGAAACCAGCGGATGCCCTCCCCGCGCACGATATGGTCCGCGTCGATCAGCTCGCGGAGACCTTCCTTGTTGCTGATGTGGCCGCCGATGACGATCGTCGCGCCCGGCCGATGCCGCCGGATCAGCCGGCACATCTCCCGGACCTTGCCGATGTTCGGGACGATGGCGCCGATCCCGATGACGTCGTATCGGTTGTCCGTAATTTCCGCCGTGAACCTCTCCAGGGTGGGAAAATCGAGCAGGGTGCAGGGGGCGTCCAGGTTGTTCTGGATCATCATCAATCCGAAGGAGCGATGAAACATCCGCAGGGAGAATCCCCCCTGGACGCGGGTGACCTGATTCTGGTAGAGTTCCATCGGGTTGATCCTGCGGCTCCCGTATTCGTCATCCCGGGCGTAGGGTCCGAAGACGCCGGTGAGCAGGACGCGGGCGCGGTTGCCCAGGGGGTGGATTGGCTGATTTTTTTCCAATAGTGTTCTCCTTTTCACGAGGGCTTTTTGACTGTCCGAAGCAAGCTAAACGATCTTCAGGGGATTGTGAAGCGGCAAGTTGTTGTTTTACAATATTTTTACAATTGAAGCGGGGAAAATCCCGTCGTTTTTACCCGCAGCATCCACGGCTTGCCGCGGAAAATGCGCCCATGGACGGGATCAAAAGCGGGAGGGAAAGGCTCAGATGAAACAGGCGAAATGGTTCATCCATCCGGTTTTTATCTTTGTCCTCTCCACGGTCGCGCTGGCGATCTCGCTTTTTCTCTACATTTATTGGTATGTCGGCGTCAGCGAAAATCTCAATGCGGTGATCCGGCGCTACCAACTCGACGAAAATCAGTTTTTCGAGGCCCGGACCTGGGTGGTGATCCTCATCCTGTCGCTGCTGGTCGGCGTCATCCTGGTGGGAATCCTGATCATCTTCATCTACAATCTAAAGACGCTGCAGCTCTACCGCCTTCAGCATACCTTCATCAACAATTTCACCCACGAGCTCAAGACCCCCGTGACCTCGCTGAAACTCTATCTCGAGACGTTCACGAAACACGACCTGCCCCGGGAGGAACAGCTCAAATACATCGGGTTCATGCTTCAAGACGTTGAACGCCTTTCCGCCAACATCAACAGCATTCTGAACCTCGCCCGGATCGAAAGACGGCTCCAGGAGGGGGCTCCCACAAGGGTCGATCTTCCCGAGACGATCCGGCGATTCATCGGCGACAACCGCCATATTTTCCGCGACTGCGAGATTCGCTTGGCACCGCCGTCCGGAGGCCCTCTCTTTTATCCCGTGATCACCTCCCTCTTCGAGATGCTCCTCATGAACATCCTGACAAACGCCATCAAATACAATGTGTCCGAGAAACCGCGGATCGACATCACCTTTGAACGGAAGGAAAAGTCTCTGCTGATTCACTTCAAGGACAACGGCATCGGCATCGCCCAGGCGGAGCGCAGGCGAATCTTCCGCAAATTTTATCAGGCCTCTCATGAAGGTCCAAGCCCCGTCGGGGGGAGCGGGATCGGACTCTACCTTGTCCAACAGATCGCCCGGCTTCATCGAGGGAAAATGGTTGCCGACAGTGAAGGGACGGGGAAGGGATCCGTATTGACGCTGATCCTCCCCGGAGGGGTGACGGAAGGGGGCAACAATGAAACAGAATGAAAAAAGGCGCATCCTGATCGTCGAGGATGACGCCCATATCGCCGAGGGGCTGAAGCTGAATCTCACGCTGCAGGGTTATGAGACGGCCATTGCCGACAGCGGGACCGAAGGCCTCCGGATGTGGAAAGAGTGGAATCCGAATCTGATCGTTCTGGACATCATGCTTCCCGGGCTGGACGGCATCTCCGTGCTGCGCCACATCCGCCTGCGGGATGAGCGGCTTCCCGTTCTGATTCTTTCGGCCAAGGGGGCTCCCGACGATCGGATCAAAGGCTTTTCCTGCGGCGTCGACGACTATCTCGCCAAGCCTTTCAATCTGGCGGAATTCATGCTGAGGGTGGAACGTCTGCTGACCCGCTCCCTCTGGGGTCGCGAGCCTTCCGTCGCCGGCGCTTCGGCCCCGGCGGAGGCAACCCGCTACATTTTCGGCGACAATACCATCGATTTTACCGCGATGACGGCTCAAACCCGACAGGGAATGCTCCATCTGACCGAGCAGGAGGTCCGGCTGCTCAAACTCTTCATCGCCAACCGGGGGAAGCCTCTGACCCGGAAAACCCTGCTGGAGGTGGGATGGGGGTACACCGGCATAACGACGACGCGGACCGTGGACATTTTCCTCGTCCGGCTGCGGAAGTACTTCGAGGAGGACCCCCAGAACCCGGTCTATTTCCGCAGCCTCCGCTCCATCGGGTATCTCTTCGATCACCCGTGAGCATCCCCTCTCGATTTCGGGGAGGACCCGGAGGATCTCTCGTTCTTCGCGAACCCCTCCGACATCGGTCCGCCAAACCGCTATTTCTTCGCGTAGGACTGACCGGCGAAGACGGCCCGGACTTCGGCGGCCGACCGGGCATTCCGCAGCCGGCCCATGCGTTCGGCTTCTGCCTTCTGCAGCGCCTGAACGTTTTCCAGGATCGCTCCCATCTTGTCCGCGGGGAACTTGACCGCCCCGTTCTCGTCCATGTGCACGATTTCACCCGGGCATACGTCCATTCCTCCCACCGATACGGGAACGTTCACCGCGTATACCGCCATGTCGCCGTGCCCGGCGCATATGCCGCTCAGCAGATACTGGAATTTCATCGGACGGATCTCGTCGATGTCGCGCGAAGGGCCGTTGGAGATCACCCCCAGACAACCGACGGCCTTCATCGCCGCGGTCATGTTGCCGCCCGACAATCCGACCTTGCCCGCGATCCCGGGCGGAAACTTCTGTTGCAGAACCAGGATGGTCGGCTTCGGGGAGACGTCGAGCGCATCGATGACATCCATGAAGGTGAGCCGCTTGAAGCCCGGATCGGGCAAGCCGTACACGCAGGTCACCGCATAACCCGCGATTCGCCCGAGCTCGGGGTACATGCAGCGAATCGTCTGGTCGGTGTACCAGTTCTCGGTCCAAGGATTGTAGAGTCCCAGGCAGAGGGGATTCGACGGATAGGTGGCCACCACGTTGGTGATGGACGGGGTGTCGAAATTTCTGAGCGCCCGCAATATCTTTTGTTCGGTCGTTTTTGCCATATCGATCAACCTCCAGACTCCCGAGAATGACTGTGCCGTTTGCAAGAAGCCTCCATGGGAAGAGGCAAGCGGAATGACCCCGACTATTCTTCCGTTCCGTTTTTCAGCTCCGGTCCGCCATCGATCCTCCCCAGGCGGGACTTCAAGGAACGCGGCTCGCCGCCCGACAACGCCTCGTAATAGACGGCATTCGTCATCACCTTCTTGACATACTCACGCGTTTCCGTAAACGGGATCGACTCGATGTAGATCGCGCCCTCGATCGATTTCGTATCGCGCCACTTGCGCGCGCGGCCCGGACCGGCATTGTAAGCGGCGGCCGCGAGCACCGGGTTCCCCTGAAATCCGTCGAGGACATTTCGCAGATAGCAGGCGCCGAGCGCGGCGTTCGTCTCCGGTCGGATCAAACGGGACGGATGATAACCCCTCAGGCCCATTTTTCGCGCGACGAGGCGCGCCGTTTCCGGCATCAACTGCATGAGCCCCAAGGCGCCCGCCGAAGACCTGGCATCGGCAATGAAACGGCTCTCCTGGCGAACCAGTCCGAAGAGCAGCGGCTCCTCTATGCTTCGGCGGCGGGCATGGCTGGAGAGCAGATCGCGGTAAGGAACGAGATAGCGCAGCGTAAAGTCGTGCTCGCCGACGGTTCGGTCGGCCGTGTTGATGGCCCGGTCCCAAATCCGGTTTCGTCTGGCCAGCTCGGCGGCGGCCAGCAAAAACCGGTCGTCCATGGAACGGACGGTCCACAACCATTCGGTCACGGCCTCCTTCCGCAGACCCAGCCGGAAAAGCGCCAGCGCCCGTTTCATGCCGGCCCGGCCGGCGACCTCGGCCATCTCTCCCCGGGTCGGCGCCGCCGCCTTCGGCGGGAGCTTCAGCGGCATCTCCAACTCCTCCGCGGCAAGCCGACCGTAGAAATGGTGTTCGCCGGCGATTCGCCCGAAAAGCGCCCGTCCCGCTTCCCGGTTCCCGAGCGCAAAGAGCGAGCGGCCGAGCCAGTAGATCCAGGACGGCCGGTCGCGTTCCGCCGGCGACATCCGCTCGATCGCGTTTTTCACTTCCGGCCAGTTTTCCTGCCGGAGCGCGATCCGGACACGCCAGGCCGCCTGCTCATCGGTCAACTGGGTTTCTTCGGCCTTCGTGAACCAATCCACGGCCTCCGGGAGATGACGGCGGGCGCCGTGGGTGGCGAATATCGCCCAGATATATCGCTGATCTTCCGGGGGAAACCGTTCCCGCAATCCGCCGTTCCAGAACCCGACGGCGCGTTGCAAATCGGTCCGGGACAGACAGGCGAGCGCGACGATCGCCAGCTCCCGCTCCGGCGCCGTTTCCAGCCTGTCCCCGGCCCGCTCCAGAAACCCGGCCGGCGACACGGCGGCGACGTCGAGCTGAATCGCGGAAGGGGCTTGGTCCAGGGACAGACGTTCCACGACCTGCCGGGCTTCGGCGATGAGATTGGCCCGGACGAGCAATCGGAAGCGGTCGCGCAGATCCCGCGTCGCGAGCTCGCCGGACTGCAACATCGCCTCGACCACCGGCATACAGCCTTCCGGCAGCCTGCGCGGCGTTTTCCAGAGGGATCTCATCTCGGCAAATACGGACGGATCCTGCCGCCGCCACCGTTCCTGCAGCGCATAACCGGCCAGGTCGGAATCCGCCTCTCTGACGAGCGCGGCAACCTCCTCCCCAAACAGATCCCATTGCCCCTTTTTCCCCAAAACAACAAGCCAGTCCCGGCGCAACTGCTCGGCCAGAACGGTCCCTTCGTTCCGGGAGAGAAAATCCCGCAGTTCCTGCGGAGAGGCCTGCTCCAGGCGCAGCCTCAATCCCCAGAAGGCCACATAGGATTGGAGTGCATGACCTCGGACTTTTTCCACATATCCGGCCAGCTTGAATCCGTCGCCGGAGACAAAGGCATCCCGGGCGGCCAGCAGCGCGTTGTCCTGGGACGACCTCCCGGCGGCAAAAACCGCGGCGGGCAGCGCCAGCAGAATCACCGCCACGATCGCCCGCCACGATGCCGCCGGACCCATCCTCATATGGCCTCGATCGTGGACGGCGGTTTCGAGGTGATGTTGTAGGTTACGCTGACCACTTCCGGAATGGCATGAACGATTCCGTCGGCAATTTTTTCCAGGGTCTCGAAGGGGAGTCTCGTCGGGGTCGCCGTGCGGGCATCCAGGCTGTCCCAGCAGCGGATCTCGATCTGGTTTCCGAAAACCCTTTTGCCCCCCTTCATTCCGGTGACGCGATCCTCGTGCAGAATGGCGAGGTACTGAAAGGCGCCCGAGCGGATCAGCCATTTTTCGGCGATGGCGGTGGCCTTCCGGACCATCGCGATCCGGGCCGGAGTCACCTCGCCGATCACCCGTGCGGCAAGGGCCGGGCCCGGGAAAGGGGTTCTCATAAAGGCCGCTTCCGGCAGCCCCAAGGCCTGGCCCAGCTTTCTCACGCCGTCCTTGCGGAACTGGATCAGGGGTTCCAGAATCCTGTACCCGAAAGCCTTCTGGGGATCGATGCCCAACTGCTCGAAGACGTTGTGCTGCCGTTTGATCCCCGCCACCGTTTCATCCACGTCGGTGAGGATCGTTCCCTGCAGCAGGTATTTGGCGCCGCTTTCGAGAACGATGTCGCGAAACACGTTTTTATAGAAGGTCTGGGTGATGGCTTCCCGTTTTTCCTCCGGATCGGTGATCCCCTTGAGGGCGGCAAAGAAGGCCTTCCGGGCCGGAATGATTTCAACGGTAACGCCGATCCGCCGGAAGAGGGCCGCAACCCGCCGCGGTTCGCCCTGCCGCATGAGGCCGTTGTCGATGAAGCAGGTTTTCAGACGATCCCCCAGCGCCCGGTGTCCGAGAGCGGTAACGACCGACGAGTCCACCCCGCCGGACAGCGCGTTGATGGCCAGACCGTCCCCGACCTTTTTCCGCAATTCCCGGACCTTCTCCCGGATCCACTTTTCCGCATTCAAATCTTTCGCCAGAATCTCCTCGGTTTTCATCGGCTCCCCTACTCCTTTCCCTCGAAAATCCACGGATCCACGGCACGACTCCAGTGGACCAGCTCCTCCGGTTTGAACCACAGCGCCGCTTCCTTCCCGCCGTTTTCCGGGCTGTCCGAAGCGTGGGTCAAGTTGCGACCCACTTCCAGCGCAAAATCGTGGCGGATCGTTCCCGGCGCGGCCTCCAGCGGCCGGGTAGCGCCCATCGTCTGACGGATCGCGGCCACCGCATGGGGACCTTCCCAGACCATCGCCATCACCGGGGAGGACGTGATGTAGGCAATCAGGCCGTCATAGAACGGCTTGCCCCGATGAATCGCGTAGTGCTCCTCGGCCAGCGATCGGCTGACCTGCATGAACTTCGCCCCCGCCAGGAGCAGTCCGCGCCGTTCCAGGCGCGAGATCACCTCGCCGACCAGACCGCGTTGTACCCCGTCGGGTTTGACCAAAACCAGAGAACGTTCCATGTCTCCCTCCTGAGAAAATGATATTCCGTCCTGAAATACCGTCGGCGTATGGATGGAAAACGCCTTGTCGAACCGCCCGGCAGGATACGAAGAACCGTCTGGCCTGTCAACCGGTATCTGGAATAGATCAGCCCTATTTTAAGTTGACATTCCCCGGGAT
>JAQTRB010000056.1 GCA_028712015.1 Syntrophales bacterium | reverse complement strand
GGATTCCCTGAAAGAAGACGGGGTCGCGCCGCCCGATGATGGCCTCGCAGCGGGTCGGAAATTCCCCCGTCCGCGACAGGTAATTTTCCAGTTCCCCGGCGAGAAAAACCCGGGAAAAGAACTCCCGGTGGTTGTTCCAGCGCCGATATTGATTGAAGTAATCAACAATCCTTGCGAACGGGATCCCGTCCAGCGCGTTGAGTTGATCGGCGATGGTCTCGAGGCATCCGATCCGTTTTCCGAGCCGACCGGCGATTTGAAAGGCCTCCAGGTCCATCGAGTGTTTCCAGTTCAAAAAGGCCGTCCAGGTGGTGAAGAAGGCCATCCAGGGACGGACATCCCTTGCGTGGGCTTCCAGGAAACCGGTCGTCCCGGCCCAGAGGAGATCCAGATAGGGTCCCGAAGTGGTGCCGTTTTTGGACCGGGGCGCCAGCAGCCGATTGACCCCCCGGATCACGGCGGGATCGAGCGCATCGTAGAGGGAGGGCGTCCCTTCGCGGCGGCGGCCGTAACGGGCCACTTCGTCCATGCTCTCCGGATCGAGCGGACCTTCGAAAAGAACGGTTTCGGCGCCCCGGATCACCCGGTGCAGGGTCTTTTTGAAACTGTACGGGGAAAAATGGGCCGTCCCGACCAAAAGCCCGCCCCGGCCGTTTTTCTCGACCCGCCAGACCGTCTTGAGCTCTTTTTCCCGCCAGCGAAAGATGTTCATGAACCTATGCCCGGGTTTGTCCATGGCTACAACCTGTCCAGCAGGGCGGACCACAGCGAGATTCCTTTCGGCGCGGTGTACCGACGCTCGCAGTACTCATAGCGGAGGGCGGGTCTCCCGCCCCACTTCACCTTAAACCGCCGGATGCCCTCATGGACCCCCAGCCCGAGGTTGACGACGCCCTTTCCGGACTCCCGCGTCAGACGGATCATCTCCCGGAAGAGCAGGTCGGAGGCATGCGGTGCGTCATGTCTCGGCGAGCGGGCGCCGAGCAGAAACGTGGAGAAGGTCGCCGCCGCCAGATCGACGACGAAGAACGCGCAGAGCCTTCCGCGGTCGTCCCGGGCGCTGATCGTCCAGGCGGTCGCCGAATGTCCGACGTATCCCGGCATGGCCAGATAGAGATTCCTGACCATCGGTGTCACCTCCGTCCGCCTGAGAAATTCCTCGGCCAGTCGCTCATGTTCTCGGGAAAAGGCGCGTTTCCGCTCGACGGTCAAGGATTGCCCGGCCTTCTCGACGGCCCGCAGCAGCGAGGGCTTCGGCGGTGTCCGTTCGATGTCCAGTAGGTAGTACTCGT
This sequence comes from Syntrophales bacterium, assembly GCA_028712015.1. GTDB lineage: Bacteria > Desulfobacterota > Syntrophia > Syntrophales > UBA5619 > UBA5619. The sequence goes on along the minus strand of JAQTRB010000056.1, from coordinate 6,752 downwards.
CGGATTGTTTCTCCGCGCAGTTTCCTTGAAGAACGGGTGGAATCTCCGGCCCGATGAATCGGAGAACGGCGGGCTGGTGGGCTTGAACGGCCCGTTCCACCACCTTTCCGCAGCTTTCCACCGAGAAAGGCCGCTCCAAGGGATATCCTACAACGATCAGCCAGTCGTCCCCGGCGAACCCCAGGTAGTCCTCGATCAGAAATGCATTCCCCTGCGAAATCAGGGTCATGAGACTAACAATGTGCTCCGGAACATAGGCCTTTGCCAGGACATAGGCCTCTTCTTCAGGGGTCATCCCTCCAGTCTCCTGATGATGACGCAGGTTAGCTCAGTTTAAGCAAAAACGCCACCGGGAAAAGAAGAGTTCAAAAAAGAAGGGATTTTTCTCATTGCTTTTTTCTGTTGTCAGCCACTGAGTTCTCTGTTATAAAGCCCGGCAAGGATCGTTGTACATTTTCTCGGATCCTCTCGATGTTGTCTTTGGGCCGGATGGTCGAGGTCATTGGATTTTGCGGGACCATCTGCACGATTCCGTTGCTGATCGTCTGCCCGATCGGCCGTAACCTACAGGTTTTTCGATCTTTTCATGATTTCGTTGAACGCGCGGAGGGGGCCTGCGGATTTGTATGCGGCCGTAGGGCGGAAGGTGTGCCATGCACTTTCGGTTTTTCCGTGATCGAAACGATCGTAACAACGATGAAGGGAGGTAGGAACGTATGGAAGGGAACAACAAGGGCATTAACTGGTCGGTTTTATGGAAGAGCGACGACTGGATGTCGGTCTGGATCGGTTTCCTGATTCTCTTTGTTGCTCTGGCCGGATTCACCATGTCGCTTCCCAAGTGGAAATGGGTTGCAGGCGGGTCGTTCGAGGGCATGCTCTCCGGTTGGACGACCAAGGTGGAAGCGATCGCAACGGAAGCGGAAGGGAAGAACGAGGCGGCGGTCAAGGAGCAGGCCGCGGCGCTCAAGGCTGCGCTGGACGGCAAGGACCGCAAGGCGATCGCCGATGCGGCGACCAAGTACGAGGCGGCGGCAAAAGCGGTTCAGGACAAGGATTTTCAGAAGAAGGCGGCGAAACTGGCCTCCGACATCAAGGGCGGCGCAGGCAGCACGGCCGGGAAAGTGTTTTCCGGCGACAACATGCTCAAAGCCCTTAAACTTCTGATCGTGTTGGGGATCCTCGGGGTGATCGGCGTGGCCTTCATGGGGATGCCGGTGGGCAAGTTCATTGCCGGGTTTCCCGTCATCTTCATCCTCAGCTGCGTGGCCTATTTCTTGTCCGAAAACGACATCATCAAATACTACGGCCTGGAGGTGGTCTTCTGGGCGTTGATTTTCGGCTTGCTCATCAGCAATATCTTCGGTATCCCCGACTGGCTGAAGGCCGCGATCAAGACCGAATACTTCATCAAGATCGGCCTGGTTCTGCTGGGCGCCGAGGTCCTCTTCGGCAGCATCGTCAAGCTGGGCGCCTACGGGATCATTCAATCCGTGCTGGTCGTATTGGTCGTATTCTACTTCTGCCTCTGGATAGCCCGAAAGATAGGGTTGGATGACGAGTTTGCGTCGATCCTCGGGACGTCCGTCTCCATCTGCGGCGTGTCGGCGGCCATCGCCGCCGGCGGCGCCGTGAAGGGCGATCCGAAGAAGATCAGCCACGCGATTTCGCTCGTGCTGCTCTGCGCGGTCCCGATGCTGATCTTCATGCCGCTCATCGCCAAATGGTCGGGGATGTCTCCGGCCGTCGCGGGGGCCTGGATCGGCGGCACGATCGACACGACCGGGGCCGTTGTGGCCGCCGGTGAGATCGCCGGCCCGCAGGCGATGCAGGTTGCCGTCGTCGTGAAGATGGTGCAGAATGTGTTGATCGGCCTGGTCGCGTTCCTGCTGGCCATCTGGTTCGTCCTCAAGGGACAATCCGCCACGGGGGAGAAACCGGGCCTGATGGAGATTTGGGTCCGTTTCCCGAAGTTTGTCCTCGGGTTTGTTGTGGCATCGATCATCTTTTCGTTCTTCGTGAGCGATGCGGATGCCAAGGCCGTGACGAGCTTCACCAAGGGGATCCGGGGGTGGTGGTTCACGATGGCCTTCCTGTGCATCGGCCTGGACACCAAGTTCAAGGAATTGGTCGCGATGGGCGGCGGCAAGCCGGCCGTGGTATTTCTGATTACCCAGGCATTCAATATTCTCTTTACGCTTGTGATTGCCTGGCTGCTGTTCAGTGGGGCTGTCTTCCCGGCGCCTACATTCTAAGGCTGTGACGTTATCTGCATGAAGCGCGCCGGATCCGTCGCCATCCAATCCATGGCGGCGGGTCCGGCGTCGCGTCGGAACTTCCCAATCACAAATGGACAGGATGCCGTTTTGAACGGAGACGAGAACATCTTGGCGGAGCGGACGGCCGATGATCCCCGCTCTGCGGTCGGAACGGCTCCGGAAAAAAGGCATTGCGCGCTGCTCTGGGACGAATCGTTCCTCTGGGGAATCATGGCCTGGCGGGCGCTGCAAGACGCCGGACTCCCCTTCGAGCTTCTCCGGGCGGAGGAAGTGCGACGGGGGGAACTTGTCCGTTACCGGATGCTGTTCGTTCCCGGAGGCTGGGCGTCGAACAAACGCGTCGCGCTGGGAGAGAGGGGATGCGGGAAGATCCGCCGATTCGTCGAAGACGGCGGCAGCTATCTGGGCATCTGCGGCGGCGCCGGGCTGGCCACTCGGGAGGAGGTCGCTCTTCTGCCCGTCCGTCGGAAGTCATCGAGCCAGCGGGTGGCCAGCTTCAGCGGCGGGATCCGGGTGACCACCGCCGAGCATCCGATTTGGCGCGGCGTCCGCACACCGGTCTTTACCGCCTGGTGGCCTTCGCAACTGGCGGTCGACGATCCAGGCGTCCGGACTCTGGCTGCCTATGAAGAGGCGCAACCCGAAGCCTTCAGCTCGGATATTTCCATGGAGAACGGAGAGAGCCAGGGTTGGCCGGCCCTGGAAACGCGTTACGGCATTCTGCTGAATCCGGAGCGTCTGCGGGGCGAACCGGCGGTTTTGGAGGGCCGGTGCGGTCGCGGGAAGGTTGTCCTGTCGATGCTTCATTTCGACACCCCCGGCGACCGAAACGGCAAGGCGGTACTGCGAAACCTCTGGCGCCATCTGACGGCGGCCGATTCGCCGGCACCTCCGGCCGCGGACAACCCTGCGCCGTCGGGAGAACCCCGGCCGGACCTCCCGCCGGACATCCAGGCGATGCTGGCGGAGATCCGGGCTTCTGTCGAGGACCTCGTTGCCGCCGGCCAAAGTTTCATGCTCTGGGACTGGCGGAATTCTTTCCTGCTCCGGTGGCGTCGAGGCGTCCGCGGGCTGGAATACAGCACGCTGTTTGTGATGGTCCGGGAAATCCAAACCCTTCTGACCGGCGATTCGCGGGATTTCGGAGATTTCGATGCCGTTCGTCTGCGCGGCGATCTGCGGGAAATCCGACAACGGCTTTTCCCGTTTGTCGACAGGGCCAAACGTCTCCTCGACCGGGAAGGACGCTACCTGCAGACCGGCTCTCTCACCCCGCTTCACTGCGACGACAGGGAGATTCAATCCTTGCGGAGGGACCTCTTTGGTTCCGCGATGAGCCACGGGGGGGCGTTCAAATGCCTGATCGACGCCGTCGATCGTCTCTGGTTTGGACTGGTCCGCGTTTAGGGCCGCCGCCACGCCGCCGTTTCCCGGATGCGCCTCCCCATCACGCGGGTGGAGCTTCCTCATCCTCCACGATATAGCTGATCTTGAGGTCCAGGTCGGAACGCAGGGAGTTGTAGACGGAGCAGTAGGTCTGCCGGGACAATGCAATGGCCCGGTCGATCTTGCGGGGTTCCAGATTCTTGCCGGACAGATGGAAGACCATCTCCACCGATTTGAAATACTGGGGCGGTTCCGGATTTCGTTCCCCAGCCAGGTCGATTCGGAAACGGCGGATCTCCACGCGCATCTTCTTGAGGATCGAGACGATGTCGATCGCCATGCAGCCGCCCAGAGACAACAGCAGCGCCTCCGTCGGTTTGCAGCCCCACTGGGCGTCGGCGTCGAAATCCAGATCATATCCCTGGGGCGTTCTGCCGGCGAAGACCAGATCCCGCGTCCAGACGAGCGTCGCTTTCATGGAGGGGGTGATCTTGGTCTTGTACGCTCGGAGATCCTCCTTCAAGTTGTTTTCCGTCGTCATAATCGTGACCTCCTTGGATGATGGCGGTTCATGGAACCGGTTTCGCGCCGCCGTCAGGTTGCCGTCGTTCGGTTTTCGTCGGAAGAATCATTCCTGTCCGCTTGCGGTTTTCCCCGGCGGGGTCAACCAGCAGGCCTTATAGCTGTCGCCCGCTACGGTTCCCCCCAATCCGGTTTCGACCAGACCCTTTCGGCAGAGCTCATCCAGCAGCGTTCTGTCCGCGTCGGTGCGACAAACCTTCGAGATCCAGGTTGCGCGTCTGAAACCGCCGCCGGTGTACTGGTTGTCGACAATCCTGCGGAGCATCTCTTTTTCATCCTGACTGATTTCCATTTGTTCTCCACCTTTCAATGAATGGCGTTTTGCAGCCGGGGAAAGCGTAGAAAAAGGGTTAAGGTATGTCAAGAACAATGGCAATTTTTCGATACCACCGACAGCGGATCATCCGGATGTGAAACGCTCCCCCGGTTTCAGCCCCGCGGCTGCGGCAAAGGCGGCGGCATCCTGTTTGCCTGCGTCCGTTCGAATCTTTCCGATCCGGATGGCCCCATCGCCCGCGGCTACGGTAAAGCCGCTCTCGTTGGCCGCCAGGACCTCGCCGGGGCGGCCGCCTGGGCTGGCGTCCGCAAGCCCGGCATCGAAGAGGCGCACCTTCGTTCCTTGATAAAAAGAGTATGCCCCCGGCTGGGGGTCGCAGCCCCGGATGAGATTGAAGACCGCTGTCGCGGGCTTGGACCAGTCGATCCCGGCAACCCTGTCGTTGCAAAGCGGTTCGTAGGTGGCGAGGCGCTCGTCCTGGGACAGACGGGGCGCCTTCCCCGCCTTGATCAAATCGACGGACTCGACGATCGCCTCGACGCCGAGCGGGAAGAGTTTGTTGAAGTACAAAGAGCCGGTTGTATCTTCGGGGCCGATCGGAACTTTTTTCTGCAGGAGCACCGGTCCCGTGTCGATCCCCGCGTCCGTCCAGAAGATCGAAAGCCCCGTTTCCCGGTCCCCCATGATCAGGGCCCAGTTGATTGCGCTTCCGCCGCGGTGGCGGGGAAGAAGCGAGGGATGGTAACAGATGGCCCTGTGCGTCGGGGTCTCGACGAAGGTCAACGGAATGATGTCGGTGACGAAGGCCATGATCAGCAGGTCGGGCCTGGTCGCCCGGAAGGCATCCAGGGTCTCCGGCGTTTTATAGCTTTGCGGTTGATGGGCCGGGATCCCGCGGCTTTCGGCGGCGATCCTCAGCGGATCGGGTTTCCCCCCCGGTTTCCCCTGGGGGAGCCAGGCGCCGATGATCTCTTCCCCCTTGTCCGATAATGTTTCCAGGACCTTGGCCCCAAAGGCGGCCTGTCCCATGACGGCGATGCGCATCATCTTCTCCTTTTGATCGGGTCATTCGAAAATGTTCCGCCGGAGCGCGATATCCGGAACGGGTGTCTGCTTATCACGCATTCGACCTTTTTCAAAGATGAAAATGGGAATAGACGGGCTTTCAGGAGGGTTAGGGTATGGCCGCTCCGCGGGGAAGGGCGGCCCGGGAGAGGGCGCTGGTTAGCGGGACGTCGGGAAGGATTTCCCGGAGATGCCGTGCCGTTTCCAGCAGGGCCGGGAGGTCCACGCCGGTCGGGATGCCCATTTCCTCGAACAGGAAAACCGTGTCCTCCGTTGCCGTGTTCCCGGAAGCCCCCGGTGCGAAAGGACATCCGCCGATGCCGCCCAGGGCCGTGTCGAAGATTCGGATACCGGTCTGGAATGCGGCGAAAGCATTGACGAGGCCCAGCCCCCGGGTGTTGTGGAAGTGCATCCCGAAGACAACCTCCGGGAATCGCTCGCGGCAGGCCCGAACGATCTCTTCGACGAGTCGCGGGTTTCCGAAACCTACCGTGTCGCAGAGGGTAATTTCGCGGATTCCGAGATTTGCGGTTTTCTCCACGGACCGCAGGACCGCGTCTTCCGAGATTCGGCCCTCGAAGGGGCAGCCGAATGCAGTGGCAAGATCGACGCGCAGTTCGATCCCTGCGGAGAGCGTCTCCTCCCGGATTTTCCTGAGGGCGGCGAGGGATTCCTCCGGCGTCCGGCGGACGTTGTTGAGGTTGTGGGAGCGGCTGATGGAGAAGAAGAAGATGAGCTTCCGAAGGCCACAGGCGATGGCGTCTTGAACGCCCCGCAAATTGGGCACGAGTGCGGTCAGCTTGACGTCTTCAAGACCATCCGTTTCGGCAGCCACCCGGCGAATGTCCCGAAACTGGGGGATGGCCCGAGGGTGGACAAACCCGCCGATCTGGATCTCCTTCAGTCCGCAGTCGGCCAACCTTCGAATCAGGCCGATCTTTTGCTCCGTCGCGACAAATTGCGAAATATTTTGCAGGCCGTCCCGCGGCCCGACCTCGACGATCCGGACACATTCCCGCTGGGCCATCCCTGGACACCCCCCATGGTTGCACAAGACGGCTCATCCATATTGGAAATCCATCCGGAAGTCAATCGCCGAGCTTCTCGGCTCTTATTGCTTTGGCCATGAAAAGCGGGCGTCAATTAAAATCCGTCCAGATCGC
>JAQTRB010000055.1 GCA_028712015.1 Syntrophales bacterium | reverse complement strand
ACCGGTTTCCGCGGTGATCCTCGGACTGCTGATCCTGTTTTTGGGAGGGTCGATCTGGATCGGCATCGCCCTGTTTATCGTCGGCATGGGCGGCTTCTTCATTTTCACCGATATCTCCTATGGCTCGCTGCTGGCGAACATCGCCTGGAACAACACCAGCGGATCGGCCATGATGGCGTTGCCGTTCTTCATCTGGATGGGGGAGATCCTTTTCCGGAGCAAGATTTCGGAGAACCTGTTCAAGGGTCTGTCGCCGTGGATGGATGCCATTCCGGGACGGCTCGTACATGTGAATATCGCCGCCTGTACGTTCTTTGCCGCCGTCAGCGGCTCCTCCGCCGCGACGACAGCGACCGTGGGGAAGATCACCGTGCCGGAATTCAAGAAAAGAGGGTATGATCACAAGCTGGCCATCGGATCCCTGGCCGGCGCCGGCACGCTGGGATTCATGATTCCGCCGAGCATGATGATGCTTGTGTACGGGATCATCGGCGACGTGAGCATCGGTAAGCTCTTCATCGCGGGCTTCATTCCCGGCTTCATGATGGCCTTTATGTTCAGCGGCTATATCCTGCTGCGTTGTTTGATCTCTCCCGAACTCGCTCCCAGGGGCGTGGAGCGTTACACCTGGAAGGACCGGTTCAGGGCCCTTCCCGCCATCGCGCCCGTTATCATCCTCATCCTCTTCGTACTGGGCAGCATTTACATGGGAGTGGCGACGCCCACCGAGGCGGGGGCGCTGGGCGTCGTGGGCGCGTTCTTCTTTGCGGCGATCACCAAGAGCCTCACCGGGGACGTTTTCAAGGCGAGTCTGCTGGGATCCGTACGGACCAGTTGCATGATCATGCTGATCGTCATGGGCGCCGCGTATCTTTCGAACGTGATCGGATACCTCGGAATCACCCGGGCGCTGACGAAGGCCGTCAGCGAGATGGGCCTTTCGCCCTACATGCTCATCGTCATCCTGACGGTTCTCTATCTGATCCTCGGCTGCCTCGTCGATGGGTTTTCGATGATCGTCATGACGGCGCCGATCGTATTGCCGCTGATCGAGGCGGCCAAATTCGACACGGTGTGGTTCGGGATCTATCTGGTTCTGATGATCGAGCTGGCGCAGATCACGCCACCGGTAGGCTTCAACCTGTTTGTGATCAGCGGACTGAACAACGACGACCTCATGACGGTCGCCAGGGCGGCATTTCCGTTCTTCCTGATGATGCTGCTGGCGACGGCCCTGTTGACGGTTTTCCCGGAGATTGCCCTCTACCTTCCGAACCGGATGATTGCCAAATAGCGATTCGACGCGCCTGGATGGGAGATGAACCGATGAAGAGGATCGACATCAACTGCGACATGGGGGAGAGCTTCGGCGCCTACAGGCTGGGCATGGACGACGAAGTGATCCGGTACATCAGTTCGGCCAACATCGCCTGCGGATTCCACGCCGGCGATCCCCGGGTCATGAACCGGACGGTGAAACTGGCCGGGGAGAACGGTGTGGGTGTGGGGGCCCATCCGGGATACCCCGACCTGGTCGGCTTCGGGCGGCGGAACATGGGCTGCGCCCCCGACGAGGTGCGCGATGACGTCATCTACCAGATTGCGGCCCTGCGTGGCTTTTGCGCGTTCCATGGCGTGAAGCTGCGGCACGTGAAGCCCCACGGCAGCCTGTACAACATGTGCGTCGGAAGCGAGCCGCTGTCCCGGGCCGTGGCCGAGGCCATCGCCGCCGTCGATCGGTCGCTCATCTGGGTGACATTGGGCGGGGCTCAGTCCGGGCTTGCGAGGAAAATCGCCGATGAAGCGGGGATCCGTGTCGTCTTCGAAGCCTTTCCCGACCGGGCCTATACTTCCGATGGAAGGCTGGCCCCGAGGAAGCTTCCCGGGGCCGTGATCACCGACCCGCAGCGGGCCGCCGAACAGGCCCTCCGGATGGCCAAGGAGGGCAGCGTGGTCGCCACGGACGGCGCGGTGATCGAAATCGAGGTCCAAACGCTCTGTGTGCACGGCGACAATCCATCGGCCCTCGACCACGTGAGGACGATCCGGAAAGGGCTGGAGTCCGAAGGGCTGTCTATCGTCCCGTTGGGCGCATCCGCCTGACATCTCCTTCACAACGGTATTTCCCGAGCCATGTCAGCGATTCTCTATGAACAGGCCCGAATCCGGCTGAGCGGCGACCGCGCGCTCCTGGTGGAGTATGGCGAAGGAATCGATCCCGCCGTCAATGAAAAGGTGCGGACCATGACGGCGTTCCTGAAACAAAACCTTCCGGACGGCGTCGAGGCGGTTGTTCCGGGTTACCGCTCCCTCTCCATTCTCTACGATCCGCTTGCGACCGATCCCGCCACACTGGCGAAGATCCTCCATGCCTTGGAAGCGGATATCCGCGCGGGCAGCCCTGCGGAAGCGAAGATCGTGCCGATCCCGGTCTGCTACGGGGGCGAATTCGGCCCCGACATCGGTGTCGTGGCGGAACACACCGGCCTGCGGGAGCAGGAGATCATCGTCCTCCATTCCTCCGTGGACTACCGGATCTACATGATCGGTTTCACGCCGGGATTTTGCTACCTGGGCGGACTGGAACGCCGGTTGTGGACGCCCCGCCGAAAAACGCCGCGGGCGAATCTGCCGGCGGGTTCGGTGGGGCTCGCGGAATCTCAGACGGGTGTTTACCCCGTCGACAGCCCCGGCGGCTGGCAGATCATCGGGCGTACGCCGTTGAGGCTTTTCGCGCCTCATCGGGAATCCCCGTTCCTGTACGAGGCGGGAGACCGTATCCGGTTTGTTCCCGTCGACAAGCTCGAATTTGACCGCCTGTACAAAACGGAGTGGTCCTGATGGAACTTTTCGCCGTTCGAAATCCGGGGTCCATGACCACCGTGCAGGACCTGGGGCGCCCCGCTTTTCTGGATCGCGGCGTTCCCTTCTCGGGGGCCCTCGATCCCTTCGCCTGTCGGATTGCGAATCTGCTGGTGGGGAATCCCGAAGAGGCAGCCGTCCTGGAGATTACGGTGACGGGTCCCGCGTTGGCGGCGCTCGCCCCGGCCGACATCGCGCTGACCGGCGCCGACATGGGAATGACCGTCAATGGTCGTCCCGTTTCGCGATGGCGGACGCACAAGGTGGAACCCGGCGATCTCATCCGGATCTCCAGGGCATTGCAGGGCTGCCGAGCCTACCTGGCGGTTACGGGGGGCATCGATGTTCCTCCGGTGATGGGAAGCCGCGCGACCTTCGTGAGGGCAAAAATCGGCGGTGTCGCGGGACGCGGATTGATCAAGGGCGACACCCTTCACCGGGGCGCGGGCGATCTCCTCAGGCGCCCCCGCACACTTCCCAGCCGGTGGATTCCGTCATATCCGCAAGAAATCGTGCTCCGGGCCATCCCCGGTCCGCAGGACGAGTTCTTCCGGGAAGGCATCGGTGACTTCTTCCGCGCCTCCTTTCAGGTGACCCAGCAGATCGACCGAATGGGGTGCCGGCTCCGGGGTCCCGCCGTCCGGCGCGATGCCGGATCGCCGGAGAGCATCGTGACGGAACCCACGATGCCCGGGAACGTACAGGTTCCCGCCGACGGGCAACCCATCATCCTTCTCGTCGAGCAGACCTCGGGGGGATACGCAAAAATCGCGACGGTGATCACTGTGGATCTTCCCGGCGTGGCCCAGGCCGTGCCCGGGAATACCGTCCGATTCGAGCGGGTGACCCTCAAGACGGCGCATGATCTGTATCGGGAGCGGCAAAGGCGCCTGCAACAAATCCGAAAGCATCTCGATGAGAAATGTGCTGCTGATGGAGGCGGCGTTTGAAGGAAGCTTCTTCAATCCGTTGTTCGGACCGATATCATGTCGCTATTTGAAGAGGTAGCGGATTCCGGCGAAGAAGCCGTGAGAGCGAAGCGGCGCCCATGTTTCAGCGATGTCGATCCCTCCAGGGATGTTGTTCAGGTAAGCCTTTCCGGCGTCCGTGTACATCCTTCCGAGGTCCGTGTACCGGTAGGATATATCGAGGACGGTACGTTCCGATAGGGCGATCCCCGTGCCGATACCCACCATGAAAGCGATATCCGTTTTTCCCCCGGAGGGGGTGATGGTAATCTTGTGTTTCCCGGGATTGGCGGGGAAGTCGTAAGTCATCTCGCCGAGCCGGTTATGGGTCACACCCACTCCTCCACCCAAGTAGGGCTGGAAACGGCCGATGTTGACGCCGGGCAGACCCGCGATGTCGAGGAAAAGATTCGCCATTCCACTGAACGCATCGGCGCTGGCCGATACCGGTTGCTCGCCCGGCACACCCCGGAAATTGGCCTGACCGCGGTAGGACATGTCTCGCCGGTAGGCAAGGGCTAGCTCGGACCTGAGCCAAGGGGAAATTTGCTTGCCCACTGCCGCCTCCAGCAGAGGGAATCGGCCGAAATCGCCGGAGGCGCCGATGGGTCGGCCATCCCTTCCCGGGCCGGCGCCGAAGAGGGCCGGTGGGTTCGTAGCCGCAGAGTCCGCATCCGAAAAATCCGCCGCGAGGGACCACTCGAATCCGAGGGTTCCACGCGCATACCAGCCCGCGGCCCCGGCGGGAACCACCGTTGCGAGGAAGAAGAGAAACGCGGGAAAAAGCAAAACGACCTTCATCATTCCCTGCTCCCGGAAAGGTTCGGATTGCGGCGGACACGCCTTCGACGAACCGCGCGATCCCTTATGAACGGGCCTGCATCCTCTCCAACCGGTAACTGCCTGCATAACCGGTTGGAGAGGATGGCATGGTTTTTCATCGGTCGAAATTATAGAAGTTTGTCGACGGGCGCGAGTTTCATGCCGAAGGCGTCGGCCACCCCCTTAAAGGTGATCTGGCCCTGGACCACATTGGCGCCCTTTTTGATCTCCGGATTTTCCCGCATCGCCTTTTTCCACCCCTTGTCGGCGATCTGAACCGCATAGGGGAGGGTGGCATTGGTGAGGGCCAGTGTGGAGGTTTTCGCCACGGCGCCGGGCATGTTTCCCACGCTGTAATGGATGACGCCGTCGATGGTGTAGATCGGGTCTTTGTGGGTCGTGGGTTTCGAGGTCTCGAAGCAGCCGCCCTGATCGATGGCCACATCGACCATGACGGATCCCTTTTTCATCGTTTTGAGCATGTCGCGGGTGACGAGTTTGGGGGCCTTGGCGCCGGGAATCAGCACGGACCCGATGACGAGATCCGCCTCCCGGATCAGTTTGCGAATCACGGCCGGTGAAGACATCAGCGTGAAGCAGTTGGGCGGCATCACGTCATTGAGATAGCGGAGCCTCGGCAGCCAGGAATCCACGACGTATACCTTGGCGCCGAGCCCGCAGGCCATCCTTGCCGCCTGGGTGCCGACCGTTCCCGCGCCGATGACCAGGACCGTCGCCGGATCCACCCCGGGGACGCCGCCGATCAGGACGCCGCTGCCGCCGTATTCCATCTCCAGGTACTTCGCGCCTTCCTGAATGGCCATCCGTCCTGCAACCTCGCTCATCGGGATGAGCAGGGGGAGGGAGCCGTCCGCCTTCTGAATCGTCTCGTAGGCGATGCCGATCGATTTGGTTTTGATCATGGCCCTGGTCAGGATCTCGTCAGCGGCGAGATGGAGATAGGTGAAGACGATCTGGTCTTTGCGGATCAGCCCATACTCCGAAGGCATCGGTTCCTTAACATGCATCACCATGTCGGATCGATCGTAGATCTCTTTCGGGGTTTTGACGATTTCCGCCCCGGCGGCCGCATAGGCCTTGTCATCGAAGCCGCTGCCGACGCCCGCACCCTTCTCCACCAGGACCGTATGACCGTGGCCCTTCATGATTTCAACCCCGGCCGGTGTCATGGATACGCGGTTTTCCTCGGTCTTGATCTCCTTCAGAATTCCTGTAATCATGGTGTCCTCCCTTCATCGATTCGGCACTGCTCCGCGCTCGTCAAGAAAATTTTCCCCATGAAACAACTTTTTGGACTATTCTGTTTATACATCTATACTTTTCCGAAGTGAAGTCAAACGAATAAAAAAAATATCATGAATAACCTGTACTTATTCCTGACGAGGGAAGGTTCGGCCGGAGTTGTCGGCGAGAGCCGATATGAAAGAAGTCCAAAAGATCAGAGAATTTCTGCATACAGATCGTAATCGTCGGCGGCAATGATCCGGCAGGCGACGATCGTTCCCGCCTTCGGATGTCCTCCTCGGAGATGGGTCGCACCGTCGATTTCAGGAGCCTGGCGACGGCATCTTCCGATATGGGTAAACCCCTCCAATTGGCCTTTTCCCTCGACAAGGACCTGCTGACGCGTTCCGATCAGTGCGCTGTTGAGCTCCCGGGAGATCAACGCCTGTTCATCCATGATGATCTCCCGGCGCCGTTCTTTCTCCCGTTCCGAAATCCGAGCCGGGAGAAAAGCCGCCGCCGTTCCCTCCTCGCGGGAGTATGGAAAGACCCCGAGGTGGTCGAAACGGATCTCCCGGACGAAGGAGAGAAGGCTCTCGAATCTCCGCGCGGTCTCTCCGGGAAAGCCGACGATCAGCGAGGTGCGCAGGGCAACGTCGGGAATGATCTCCCGGGCCTTCGCGATGGCGTTTCGGATCAGGGCGCCGTCTCCCTGGCGGTGCATGGCCGCGAGGATCGCGTCATCGCTGTGCTGGATGGGGATGTCGAGGTAAGGACAGATCTTTTTTTCTTCCGCGATCGTCCGGAGAAGCTCCTCCGTCAACCGGACGGGGTAGGTGTAGAGGAGGCGGATCCATGAGAGGCCGTCGACGGCAGCCAGCTCCCGGAGCAGAAGGCTCAGCGTTGGTCGACCCTTGCGGTCGAGGCCGTAGGCCGTTGTGTCCTGCGCGGTGAGGATCAGTTCCCGGACCCCCGCCGCGGCGAGCCCCTCCGCCTCCTTCACGATATCATCCATAGCCCGGCTTCGGGCCTTTCCGCGAATGGAAGGGATCACGCAGTATGAGCAACGGTTCGAACAGCCTTCGGCGATCTTCAGGTAGGCGCTGTTCGACGGGGTGGAAATCAGTCTTCTGTGGCCGGCGTTCATCAGGAAGGTCGGGCGACCGATGACGGATCGGCCGTGGCTGCCGGTTTTCGGACCGGTTAACAGCCGATCCAGATGTCGGGCGATGCGGGGGATTTCCGCCGTGCCCAGGAAGAGATCGACCTCGGGCAGCGCCTCGGCCAGTTTTTCCCCATAGCGCTGAGGGAGACAACCCGTGACGACCAGATGCGCGCAGGGCCCGTCGCCTCCCTTTTTCCAGGCCGCCATGCGGAGGATCTCGTCGATCGCCTCCTCGCGGGCGGGAAGAATGAACGCGCAGGTGTTGATCAGGATGATCGAGGCCTCCTCCGGCCGCTCCGTCAGGAGGTAGCCGTTCTCGGCCAAAACGCCCGCCATCACCTCGGAATCAACCAGATTTTTGGGGCAGCCCAGGCTGACGATATGGACCTTTTCTTTGCGCATTTTCAGGAAATTCTTTCCGACGAGCGGATGGTTCCGTTGCCGAACTCGATTTTCTCCGTCAGCGCGGAATTTTTCGCGCGAGGATCTTTCGCGGTTTGGCGCCGTCCGAAGGGCCGACGACCCCCTCCGCTTCCATCCGTTCGATCATCCGGGCCGCCCGGTTGTACCCGATCTTCATGTATCGCTGCACGAGGGAGATCGATGCCTGTCCGAGATCCGTCACGAGCGCGACGGCCTCGTCATATTTCTCGTCGAAATCTTCCTCCGGTTTTTCCTCGCCCGATTCGGGTTGCAGCGTCGTGATCGATTCGTCGTAGTCCGGCTGCCCCTGCTTTTTCACGAAATCGACGATCCGTTCGATTTCCAGATCCGAGACATAGGCGCCGTGGATCCGGGTCAATCTGGAACTGCCGGGGGGGATGAAGAGCATATCCCCGGCCCCGAGAAGCTTTTCCGCGCCGAGCTGGTCGAGGATCGTCCGCGAGTCCACCTTGGAGGAGACCTTGAAAGAGATCCGGGTGGGGAAGTTGGCCTTGATGATCCCCGTAATCACGTCCACGGAAGGACGCTGGGTCGCCAGAATCAGGTGAATGCCGGCGGCCCGGGCCATCTGGGCCAGGCGGGTCAGGGATTCCTCCACATTTCTCTGCGCGATCATCATCAGATCCGCAAGCTCGTCGATGATGATCACGATGTAGGGGAGATGATCGGGAAGCGATTCGTTTGGCCGG
>JAQTRB010000054.1 GCA_028712015.1 Syntrophales bacterium | reverse complement strand
GATAGGTTCCGTACATGGACGGGATGCCCGCCGCGATATGCCTTTTGTAATAGATGTTTTCGGAATAATCCGTCTTTTGGGGCGAAAGCACCTTCTCCTTGAGAACGGTCAGCATCGCCAGCACAATTGTCAGGCTTTTGTAATAATCATTCCTTTGCAGGGCGCGCCGGAGGGAACGAATTTTCACCGGCTCCAGCAGGCAGGAGAGCTCCAGCTCGTTGAGAATATCGGTATGCTGGTGGAAATACTTCTTGTAAATCAGTTGGTAAAATCGAACCATCAGCCGGGCGCGTTCCCTTTCTCTCCCGCCGACGCCGTCGACCGATTCGATCTCCCTGGATATTTTCTCTTCGTCCCAATCCAGCAGCTTCGGAACGTCGCCGCGGATCTTCCCGAACAGTTTACCGAAGATACGGTGAAGGTCTTCAAAATATTCGCCGGAGACTCGAATCTCCCGAAAAACCTCCACGGGCAGGTGCTCCTTCAGAAATTCCTTGTCGCCCGAGTTCCAGTAGCGGAAGATGTCTTCCATGAAGGGGACCAGGCGGCTGTTGCTTTCGACGTGCGATTGTTTCCTCAGGAAATAGATCAGCCGGTCGTTCCTGGCGGTGAGTTCGTCGACCTCCGTGGAGATCGTCCGCAGCTCTCCTTCCGCGCCGATTTCGGTAAAGAATACCGGGAAGATTCTGAGGAGTTGCTTCACCAGGTTGTAGGCGGGCAGGATATCGGAATTCAGCAGGCGGGAGATATCCTTCTGGAGAAGGTCCGTGTCGCGAATGAAAACCCCCTGCAACTTCAGATTGATGATCAGCGCCGAAAGCAATTTCTTGGTCCATCTCGGCTTCAGCGAAATAATCTCGATCCAGGAACGGATGTTTTGGATATGGGCCGGATTCACCTGAATCTGCCATTCGGTGGTCGATCCCTGAAGATCGGGATGCTGAAAACCGAAGGCCACGAGTTCATCGATGAAGACATCCGCCAGCGGGTGGTTGTTGGAATCAAAGACCTCTCTGGCCAGGGTGGTAATGCAATCGATGATCGAGCCCCGGTAAGGTTTCTGTGAAGACAAGTTTTTAAGCAACCGGAAGAGATTTTTCACAAACTCATTGGCCGTCTGCTGATTCTCTTCCTTCAACGCCCTTCCGAGGCAGCGATTGATCTCCGTCAGGCCGGCGCTGTGGTGATCCGACAGCGCGGCGACGCCCATCATCTTGAACAGAAAATTGAGCTTGGCCAGATAATGATGCCCCTTGAAGGCGTCCGATTTTTCCAAGGCATCCGCGACCCGAAGGTATCCGTTTGCGATCTGTCCGTGATCGGGCATCTCCAGGCAGAGCGAAAGCCGGTCCCCATCAGTCGAAGCCTGCCGTTCCAGGGTTTCCAGGCGCCGGATCAGGTTGCGGATCTGCTCATGGGAAAGGGGCGAGATCAGATCGCGATAGGCATCGCGGTCTTCCCCGGTTTCGCCATCCGTGGAAAACCACAAGGAGGGATCCGGCTGCGTCAGCCAGTATCGGTACGTCGCCCCAAGCGCGGTGAACAGAAGCCGACCGACCTCCCGCAGATCCATTCCGGCGGGATTCTCCATGATCCGTCCGGCAATGGCCTTCACCTGACCCGATGATTTCTTCAGCAGATCAACCTGCTTTCCCGACAGGTCGATGAGCGATCGGAAGAAGGGGGTAAACAGCTCCCCGTTTCTCGGCAGAAGGTTGCCGCTCCCGGAAAGAACGATATTGAGATATTCAAAACCGTAACGGACGGCGTTTTCCCGGATCTCTTCGGCGCCCGCCGACGCGATGACGGTCAGGTAGATATCCCCAAATGTTTTGAGCGCGGACAGCCCCTGTTCATGGATGTTGAAATCGTAGAAATTACCGATGGAAAGGCCTTTGAGTTGCGTCAGCAGGTATTCCCAGTTCACAAACGGGTGGTGCAGCTCGACCAGCAGCTCCTCCGTCCGTTTGGCAACCCCATAATGGTTCCGAACGATATCGAGAAGAATCCGATACTTCTCCGGGATATCCACGACCGCCCGGGTCCTCTCCAGATTGATCTCCAGCGCCGTCAAGGGTCGCTTTTTTTCCGCCGCATCCATGCCGGTCAGATTAATTCGAAAGCCCGGAGAATGCAATTCAAAAAATTCCCGCCGGCACATGCAACAAGCCGCATAAAAAATAGATTGACGAATACCGGCGGCCTGTCTATGATCCGGCAAAACGTTGATTCAACCGGAGCGGTCGTGCGCCGGATCGAGGATTTTTCCGCGCGGCCGCCATCCTTTTGGTCTGGAGGAGAGAAGAATGGTTCGCCCCGTCATCGCCGGAAACTGGAAAATGAACAAAACGGTTGCCGAGGCGATCGATTTTGCCACTCGCCTTCGGAATGCGCTTGTCGCCCCCCCGCAGGCGGAGGTCATCATCGCCCCTCCCTTCACGGCGCTGCAGGCCGTGGCGGAGGTTCTTCGGGAATCGCCGGTCCGTTTGGCCGCTCAGAATCTCCACGAAGCGGAGAAAGGGGCATTTACCGGGGAAATATCCGCAGGGATGATCCGCGAATCCGGCTGCGCGTTCGTGATTGTCGGCCACTCGGAGCGGCGTACCCTCTTCGGCGAAGGGAATCAGATCATCCACCGGAAGCTCCGGGCCGCCCTCTCGGCGGATCTGAGACCGATCTTTTGCATTGGGGAAACCCTGCAGGAGCGGGAAGAGGACCGGATGCAAATCGTCGTGGAACGGCAATTAAAAGAGGGGTTGAATAATTTGAACCCTGATGATATAAGCCGCGCGCTGCTCGCCTACGAACCGGTCTGGGCGATCGGTACCGGCAGAACGGCCACCCCGGAACAGGCGGAAGAGGCACATCTGCTGATCCGGGAATGGATCGCCGGCCGGTATGGAAGGGAACGGGCGGCGGAAATCGCCATTCTCTACGGGGGAAGCGTCACGCCGAAGAATATCGCCGATTTGATGCGCCGGCCGAACATCAACGGGGCGTTGGTCGGAGGGGCCAGCTTGGACGTCGAGTCTTTTGTCCAGCTGATCGGATATCAATCCATACAAGGGGTATGAAAAAGTGCAGATTCTGATCACCATCGTGCATGTGACCGTATGTATCGTCCTGATTCTCGTCGTGCTGTTGCAGGCGGGAAAAGGCGCAAACATGGGCGCCGTATTCGGCGGGTCCAGCCAGACGATCTTCGGAAGCAGCGGTCCGGGAACGTTTCTGGGGAAAATGACGACCGCGGTCGCCGTGATATTCATGTTGACCTCCTTGAGCTTATCTTACTCGGCATCCCGCAAGGGAAGCTCGCTGATGGAAGGCGCCGCCAAACCGGTTGCGCAGCAGACCGCCCCGATGCCGGCATCGGGTACGCCCGCCGCCGCCGTACCGGCAGCCGCTCCGGCTTCTCCAGCCCCGGCCGCGCCGCAAACGACGAAATAGGCCGTGGGCAAGATTTGGACGCTCTTCCGCTTGGCCGATTGGGTATTGACAAAGCCATTTGAAACGGATAAGTTCCCGGCGGAATCGCTCCTTTAGGAATGCGGGGCGGCCGGATCAAACGCAAATGCCGAAGTGGTGGAATCTGGTAGACACGCTATCTTGAGGGGGTAGTGGGCACAACCCGTGCCGGTTCAAGTCCGGCCTTCGGCACCAAAAAACAGAGGGTTAGCTCAGAGCGGGGTTAGCCCTTTTTTTGTTTTAGGCTTGGTCGCTGTTTACGGAAAACAGCTTCGACGACAAGATAAAAATCTTTTCACATCAACAGAATTTTGTGGTCCCCCCATTTTTGACCGACATGCAAGTCACTCATGGCTTTTTTTCACATTTGATCAGTTGTGGGTTACGGGTTAAAGGCGCAGTGATTTTGGAAGGCTGTGTTGGTCCCCCTGCGTCTTGCACCCGCGATACAGAGCGCCACCGATTGCAGATTACCGACCCCGGCCGGGACTGAAGGGAGATGCCATGAAAATGCGATCGATTCAAAGGATTGTTTTTTTCGCAAAGCGCCTCGTTCCGTTCGGAGCACTTCTGTGCCTGTTTTTTACCCTGTCATGCTCAGATTCGGGTCCGGACGCTTCAAAAAAGATTTTCACCATTGCCGTGCCCAGCCAGAGTGAGCGGTATTTTGGCGAGAAGAGGGATTTTTACGTGGTGGGGTATTTCGAAGAGGGCGCTCCAAGAATTGGAAATGTAAGAATAGAGCTTTTCCGAGGAGAAAACGCATGGGGCGATCCCATACGGTTGATTGAAAGTCACGTGGACGAGACCGGAGTAACGCCAGGCAGCGCTATCGAGTCAGGCTACTCAAACGGCTCGGGCTGGAACCTGAACAAGGCCCCGGACCTGGTCAACGATCCGGGAGGATTCTACTATCCGGGCAACAAGGTCCTGGTCACCAAGACCTATTTCGGAGGGATCATTCTGGGTGGGGCCACAAAGGATTTCGATACCGACTATAATGATTCCGCAGGAGCCCCGCTGACGGATCTGACACAGGGGGTTTACACCCTTCGGGTGACGGCCTTTTCGGGGAATACAGTTCTGCAGAGCGAGACGATGAATCTCTATTTTGAACCCATGTTCAAATTATTCGGCGCCTTCCAACCCGCGAATCATAGTAGCAAATTTGTTGCCTATGCAACGAAAAACGGCTACAGGATGTTTCTGGATCCCTTTTCCGGCTATTTTTTCCCCGAAGGTTACTCCGTAGGAAACTACAAGATCGATAAGCGCTGGAGACCGCAGAACTCTCTGGAGGTCGTAAACACGGTCGACGGCACATCGTACGGCACCCCGGACAATGCCAAGATCGGTTTTATCCTCTATAATCTTGTCGAAACCGGCACCACCTCCCGTCTCGAAATCGGCAAGGCGCTGCTGACGGAGGTTATTGACAGCCCGAACACCTTCTTTTTCCGCTATGATATCGGAGAACCCGAGATTACCTATACCACGATGGCGTCAGAGGAGAAGACGATCGATGGCTCCATTGTCCAGTTCGATCGGGGTGACCGGTTGGTGCTCACGAGGGCCGAGACCAGAATGATCGGCACAGGGGACGGGGATAACCGATACAATCTCTACGACAAGACGCCCAGGACCCTTGATCTCGATGTTGCAGACGGCATCGAAATGAAAACCGGCGAGGAATTATCCGTTTTTGGCGTTGTCGCGCCTATACCGACCACGGTTACAGAAACATCGTATCTCTATTATGCCGCCGACAACCGGATTTCAAAGGTTCGTTACCAAATAAAGGACACTCAGGGGGCCGAAATCGCCGTTGTTACCCGCGATATTAATCTGGGGAGAGTGTACACCCAGTCAGAGCCGGACCGGCTTTTTTATTCAATCTTTGAGTTCGAGCACGAATTCGATTTCAATGCCATGAACGTCCATCCCGGCATCTATACCGTGCGACTTGTCGCATTGGACGGGTATGACAAGGAGGTCCCGAGAACGGAAGAGACGTTTGTTGTGGAATATCGATAAGACTATCCTGATCTTCTCTTTTATTTGGCTTTTCCTCATTTGCTGTTCCGGTCACTAGCGGCCTCATTGGGAAATATTACCGAAGAGGTGTAGATTTCAGGCGATAATTCAATTGACACAGGAAAGCCTTCTCCATATACTTCTACCATGAGGAACGTAGACTTACCGACCCAATTGACCGATAAATATACCTTCTGTAGCATGTCCTCTTCGAAGTCCGAAGTTTCCCGAAACGATTGAAAATAAACCCGATCCACAGAAGGAGTTGAAAATGAGCGCACCGCTGATCATCGCAATGTCTCAAGGAAAAGAGATCGCCTTGCTGCCGAACATGGCCAATCGGCACGGTCTCATCACCGGGGCCACCGGCACCGGAAAGACGGTCACTTTGCAGAAAATCGCCGAATCCTTTTCCGCGATCGGGGTTCCGGTCTTCATGGCGGACGTCAAGGGGGATCTCTCGGGTATCGGCGCGGCCGGCGTCGCTTCGGAAAAGCTGCTCAAACGCCTGGAATCCATCGGTATAAAAGATTTTGTTCCCCGCGCCAACACAACGGTTTTCTGGGATGTATACGGCAAGTCCGGCCATCCGGTGCGGGCGACCGTATCCGACATGGGCCCGCTGCTTCTGTCACGTTTGCTGAACCTCAACGAAACCCAATCAGGGGTGCTGCAACTGGTGTTCAAAATAGCCGATGATCACAAACTGCTGTTGCTGGACCTGAAGGACTTGCGGACGATGCTCCAGTTTGTGGGTGACAATGCCAAGCAATTCATTACGCAATATGGAAACATCTCCGCCGCATCCGTCGGCGCGATTCAACGGGGGCTCTTGACCATCGAGCGGCAGGGCGGCGATCAGTTCTTCGGCGAGCCCATGCTGGACATCGCGGATTTGATGCAGACGGATGCCGAAGGCCGCGGCATCGTCAACATTCTCGCCGCCGATCAGCTCTATAACAATCCCAAGCTGTATTCGACCTTTCTGCTCTGGATGCTGTCCGAGCTCTTTGAACAGTTGCCTGAAGTCGGCGACCGGGATAAACCGAAACTGCTGTTTTTCTTCGACGAGGCCCATCTGCTGTTCAACGATGCCCCGCCGGCCTTGCTGGAAAAAATTGAACAGGTGGTGCGATTGATTCGTTCCAAGGGGGTGGGTGTTTATTTTATCACCCAGAATCCGCTGGATATTCCGGAAACCGTCCTCGGCCAGCTGGGCAACCGTGTCCAGCACGCGCTGCGCGCCTTCACCCCGCGCGATCAGAAGGCGGTCAAAACCGCGGCGGAAACCATGCGGGCCAATCCGGCCTTTGACGCGGTTCAGGCCATTACGGAACTGGGCGTCGGCGAGGCCCTCGTTTCCTTCCTCGATGAAAAAGGCCGGCCCGCTGTGGTGGAGCGTTCCTTTGTCATCGCTCCCGGTTCACGGCTCGGATCGCTGAGCGCGGATGAACGAGCCGCCGCCATCAAACGTTCGACGATTTACGGTCATTATGAACAGACGCTCGATCGCGAATCGGCCTATGAAAAACTGCGCGACGACACCCAGGCTCGAATAGGAAGCGGTCAACCGGCTGCCCCCGGAAGAGCTGACGAAACGACTGCCGGCAATGGCGATGGCGGATTGCTGGGCGGCCTGGGCGGCTCACTGGGCAGCATTCTATTTGGACGAACCGGCCCGCGGGGAGGAAAATCCGAAGGCCTGGTTCAGGCGGCGGCCAAAAGCGTGGCGCGAACCATCGGCTCCTCCGTCGGGCGAGAGATTGTTCGCGGCGTCCTCGGCTCCATCCTTGGCGGCGGATCGCGTCGCAAATAAAAGCGGAGGGATGCTTCAAGCATCCGGCCGCATCCCCTCCGGCGGCGTCGGCGAATCCTCGTTTGCCACGGGTCCAATATCTCCAATGCGGAGGTTCGAATGAAACTGTACGATCTATTCAGACTGAACGGACGGGTCGCCCTCGTAACGGGCGGCGGCAGGGGAATCGGGAAATTTATCGCCACGGGGCTGGCGGAGGCGGGGGCGGATCTGATTTTGACTTCCCGAAAAATGAAAAACCTCGATGCAACCGCACAAGCCCTTGCCGAGGAGTATGGCGTGAAGGTTTTTCCGATCGCCTGCGATATGGCAAGTCCGGAGGCGATCGATGCCATGCTGCAGGCGGCACTGGAGAAATTTCCGCGGATCGACATCCTGGTCAACAACGCCGGAGCGACCTGGGGGGCGCCCACGTTGGAATTCCCGTTGGAGAAATGGGATCAGCTCTTCAACGTCAATGTCCGCGGCGTTTGGGTTCTGACCCAGAAGATCGCCAATATCATGAAAAATCAGGGGGGCGGAAACATCATCAACATCTCGTCGGTCATGGCGTTCCGGGGATCGGAGGAGCTGGTTCACCCGGCCGTGCCCTACAACTCGACAAAGGCCGCGATCAATCTGCTGACGATGAACCTCGCCGTTAAGCTTGCCCCCTATAAAATTCGCGTCAATGCCATCGCCCCCGGCTTCTTCCGAACCGACATGATGGCCTACATTGAAAAACCGGAATTCAAGGCCGCGCTTGACCTGACGCTCGCCACGATCCCCCTCGGACGCATCGGGGACCGCGACGACATGAAGGGGCTTGCCGTTTTTCTGGCCTCGGACGCCTCGTCCTACATGACGGGACAGGTCGTGGTGAACGACGGCGGCCTGCTTGCCAAATAACCGTGGGGAAAAGCCGTTGGAGAGGAATGGCTTTTACACGCAAAGCGGGGATCGCAAAGAAGTGGATCGCTTGCCGTGCGATGCG
>JAQTRB010000053.1 GCA_028712015.1 Syntrophales bacterium | reverse complement strand
GCGGAGAACCCCAGCTTCATCCGCCACCGCGGCTTCCCGGACAAATGGTTCTACGAAGGGGACAAAGACCGCTGGGCCCAACCGACGCCGATCCATCCGCAGGGCAAATGAGGGGCCTGCCCCGACACTTCTTGTACGACACAAATCGTAGATATTTATAAGCCTGTGATGTTTCTACGGACAATCAAAGAGTTAATTTCATTATATGCCTTGACATTCTATTTCTTCGTCGTCTATAAAACACAAAAACATTTGATCTCTTTTCTCTACGGTTGTTGCTAATTCAGATACGGAGTTGCTCAACGGATGCGGACTCTTCAGCAGAGATTGTATGTTTTTGGAAACACACCACCTTCAAGGCCCCGTCTCCAATCTTTCAGTTTATCCCTATTTTCCAAAAAGATAATTCATTTCGATCGTTTATCTTATAAAAGACAAGGAGATAACCCATGAATCGAAGAGATTTTTTGAGCCGCTGCGTTGCCACGGGAATGACCATTGGCTTCGGCGGACTTCTCTCTTGCGTCAGACCGATCGCTCCTTTGTCCCAAGCAGACAGAGATCAATTAAGAGGATTGTTGATCGCGGATGCGCACGCCCATCCTTACAACTTTCACGTTCACAGAAATCCTAAATATGATCCTACCACACCCACGATTGAAATGATGAAACAGGTCGGTATGGTCGCCTGTTCCTTTTCAGCCGTTGGCGACATGGTGAAAAACGGTAACCATATCGGAATGCCCTATAGCGATACATTTGACCAATTGAGAAAAGTTAAACACTTGGAATCAGAGAAAAAGATCTTTTTGATTCTCAAATCTGCCGACATCGGGTCGCTGGTTCCGTCGAATGATCTCCTGGGAGCCATTATGGCGATTGAAGGAGGAGATGCGCTGGAGGGCAAAATCAGCAACCTTGACCGTTTTTATGATTATGGAGTGCGAATGATGACGGTCATGCACAACCATGATAATGAAATCGGGTTCAACACGCTTTCCAAATCAGACGGCCCCCTGACCCCTTTTGGAAAGAAAGTTATTGAAAAGATGAATGAATCAGAGATGATCGTTGATGTTTCTCATTCAAAGACCAAGACTTTCAATAGTATTTTAGAGGTCAGCAAGGCTCCCGTGATAGACTCCCATACGAATCCGCTGCCGTACAAGGCTTACAGAGGGACCACACGAAGGACATGGTCTGATTGCGAGCTGATCGCCAAGAGCAACGGAGTTATTTTTACCTGGCCTCTGACCAGAGCCAACCCAAATTCAACTCTCAGGGACTGGGCTGAAGAAATCGTTCTGATGAAGAAACGGTTGGGCATTGAGCATTGTGGCCTTGGCACAGACGGGGGCGGCAGCGTTCCAGGAACGGTAAACGGTTGGGTAGATATTACATCGCTTCCCAATTTAATACGGGCCATGAGAGAAGTCGGATTATCACAAGAGGATATCGCCGCATATGTTGGCGGCAATTTCCTGAGAGTTTTGAATAAATGCTTGGCTTGAACGTAGCGGGTAGTTTTTTATCAATGCGGATAAGGATGTTCAACACAATAAGGAGGGAAAATGGAGATGAAAAAATTAGCAGCGGCCTACACGGTTGGTTTGGTGGTTCTCATTCTTGTCATCGCCGGGTGTGCTGCCCCAACCACGGCCACGAAAAGCGTCGTAACGGGCGCAAATGCGGATGAGAATACGATAATAGCGTTCTTTGCGGGTCTTGAAAAAGCCTGGAATGGAAAAGATCCGGAAGCCTATAAAAGTTACTGGATGAGGGATGGTGTTTTTGTGAACCGGGAAGGCAAGGAGTTTCTCACCCGTAGAGAACCCAATCGCTCCATGCTGAGACGAATGGAGAAGGAAACTGAAAAATACAAGGTCACGAAGATCTCTCTTAAAGAGGACAAGGCACAAGTTCTGGTGGAGTTTTCGAGTAATGGGAGAGAACTTGATCTGGTGTTTGATCTCGTAAAACAGGATGGTCAATGGAAAATAATGAAACGAGATATGCAGTAAAAGACATCATTATCTTTAAAGATGCCCCCGAAGCATGACGGGGGCATCTTTAAAATGACATATCGCTGGAATATGTTCCGCAAACAAAAGCCCTATGAAATGACCTCTACCGATTGAAGAAATGGAATGATCATAAAAGAGATGATTCACAAGAGCCGCTTTTAAATTTTCCCCGGAACGCCTATTCGGATGCCAAAGGGTTTACTGAAAGTCTCGTTTTTTTATTTTCCAGAGACCCTCCATTCCAACAAGGTCGAATACCATATCGATCTCTCTCAAATTACTGGAATATTCCACCTTGACTTGCGCGTGATCTCCATTGAGTTTGATTTGGGTGACCTTGTATTTCATTTCCCTCTCCGCTCTCCTCCAGGGTCCATTGGCTTCTTCTTGGACTCTACGTTCTCTATTTTGTCCGTCAATAAAAATGCCATCCTTCGTCCAAAAACTCTTATAGGCTACGACATCTTTTTCGTTCGAGGCTTTCTCCAGCCCTTTCAAGACCACCTTTATCGCTACCTCATCCGCGTTGTCACCGGTTGCGGCAACGGTGGTGGTCACCGTTTCTTTAACAGAAAGAACGGGCGCGGGGCGCTCCGCTTTTTTGCTGTTCCCGACCAACCAGATCACAATTTTATCTCTCACTGCACCGCTTTCTTGAATTAAAAATCTTGCATGAGCATTATTCGAAACTTCCATGACTTCCACATTTGCTCCAATATGCTTTTGAAATAGATTTGCGGCGTCTAATGCCGACTCTGTTTTTGACAAAAATGGTGCGATGATGTCTTGTTTGCTTCCTATTGCCAGAGCCGGTCGATTTCCAAAGCTGTCCGTGAGCGATGTCAAATACTTTTTCGCACCGGGATATTGCTCAATAAGCAGAGGAATCGTCGAAGGAGAGACAAAGACAACGCCTTTTATTTTATCCGGGAAAGCTTGAACGGTCAGTAACGACAGCCAACTGCCAAAGCTTCCTCCAATTAAATATATTCCCTTGTCTGGGCTATGGGAAGGAGCGCGTTCAACGAATTCAATGACAGAGGATATTTCATTCCGTAAAATATTCTCGGCGGCAGAATTCCGGCCGGATATCGGCAACCAAGTAGACCTACTATTCCTTTGATTATTTAAATATTTAAGCATCTCTTGTTGGTTCATGGAACCGGCCGGTGGGTCTGCAAAATCAAAAGCAATAAAATTAAAATGGGATCGATTTAAAGGCGATGCTAAACTATCAACAATGGATCCAGATCTGCCGGCCCCTCCGGGTATATAAATGACGGTAGGACCTTTAATCGCTGACGGAAAGAATTCATAAGAAAATTTAAACCCCTCCTTTGTAGCAAGATTTCCGAAGCCCTTATTATGTGATGCTTCACTTGGCTTCATTGCAGTCATCGTAGGGACACATGACATTAAAATCATAGCCATTCCAATCAATAAACTTAAATTTTTCATCCATCGGGAAATTACCGTCATGGACATCTCCTCCCATCATTTAATTGATAAAAAACATACCCTTTTGACGGTTCCCCATAGCGAAAGGAGTCCTGCATGTCAATAAGATTTTATCGCGATTTGTTACGGAGGAATGGGATTTGATTTTAGTCGTGAAGAAACGATAGAGAGGATAATCCTAGGGTTTCCTCCAACCAATTGCCTCCGGCCAATTGCCTTGACAGGTAAACCCCATCTTCATATACTCGATCCTCATCAGAATGCCGGTCCCGATTCCATCCAAAGGAGCAGATATGAAAAAGATCACCATCCCTTCTTTTCGCGAAAAAAAGAGGGCCGGGCAGAGGGTCACGATGATCACGGTGTATGACCATGTCTTTGCCCGCCTGGTGGAAGCCTCCGAGGCGGAAATGATCCTCGTGGGGGATTCGCTCGGCATGGTCATCCAGGGGTTGCCCCTCACGAACCCCGTGACGCTGGAGGAGATCATCTACCATACCAATGCCGTGCGCCGCGGCGCCCCCGATACCTTGGTCGTCGGGGACATGCCGTTCATGAGCTACCAGGTCAGCCCGGAAGCGGCTCTGACTTCGGCCGGACGGATCGTCAAGGAAAGTGGCGCCGACTGCGTCAAGCTGGAAGGGGGAGTCCATGCGGCCCCCTCCGTCCTGAAGATCACCCGGGCCGGTATTCCGGTCATCGGCCATATCGGTCTCACACCCCAGAGCTCTTCCGCCCTCGGCGGGTTCAAGGTTCAGGGAAAGACCAAGGAGGAAGCGGACCAGTTGATCGCCGACGCGCGGGCGCTGGACGAGGCGGGGGTTTTTGCGATCGTTCTGGAGTGCATCCCGAGCGGGGTGGCGAAGGTCATCACCGAATCGGTTCGGGCAACGACGATTGGCGTGGGCGCGGGCCCTTGGGTGGACGGCCACAACCTCAATGCCTATGACCTGCTGGGACTTTTCGGGGATTTCGTGCCCCGCTTCGCCCGCCGGTATAAAAAAATGGGCATGGAGTGCACCGAGGTGTTCAACGCGTTTACCCAGGATGTCCGTTCCGGAGACTATCCCGCGAAGGAGGAGACTTACGGCGGCGGCCCGGAAATCGACAAACATTTTCCGCTCCGCTGATCCCAACCGTCCCATCCTTATCCTCCCGATGGAGCGAAGGTTGGGCAAGTTTTGGTCTTTTTTATTCAAGGAGGAGCCATGACCCGAGACAATCCATCCCGCGGACCGCTGCGCAGCTCCCTCGTCACGCAGGGAATCGACCGCGCCACGCACCGCTCCCTTTTCTATTCCATGGGCCTCGGCAGGGAGAACCTGGACAAGCCGCTCGTGGCCGTGGTCAACTCCTTCAACGAAGTGGTGCCCGGCCATGTCCACCTGCAGTCGCTCTGCCAGGCGATCAAGCTGGGGGTGGCCGAGGCGGGGGGGACACCGCTGGAGTTCCCCTGCATTGCGATCTGCGACGGCCTCGCCACGGGGCATGCGGGGATGAAAATGCCCATGCTCAGCCGCGAGATGATCGCCGATCTGATCGAGCTGATGGTCACGGCGCACGGTTTCGACGCCATGGTGCTTCTGACCAACTGCGACAAGGTGACGCCGGGAATGCTGATGGCCGCGGGGAGGCTCAACATTCCGGCCATCCTGGTGAGCGGCGGCCCGATGGACAATACCTCCTTCCAGGGAAAGCAGGTCTGCTACACGGACCTGATCGAAGCCGAGGGGAAGGTGATCCGGGGCGAGATGAGCGAAGCGGAGCTGACCGAATTCGAGCACGCGGCCTGCCCCGGGTGCGGCTCCTGCGCCATGATGGGGACCGCCAACTCGATGAACATGTTGACGGAGGCGCTCGGCATGACGCTGACCGACGGCGCCCTCGTCCCGGCGACCTACGGGGCCCGCGTCGCGCTGGCCCGGCGCGCGGGACGGGCAATCATGCAGCTCCACAACCGGAACATCCTGCCGCGGGACATCATGACGCTCAAGGCCTTCGAAAACGCCATGGCCGTCGACATGGCGATCGGCGGTTCCACCAACACCTGCCTCCATCTGCCGGCGATCGCCCGGGAGGTCGGCCTCGCGCTGGAAATGGACAAATTCACCGAGATCGCCGAGCGGACACCGCATCTGACCCTCCTCAAGCCGGCCGGGAAATTCTTTGCCGGCGACATGTACCGTGCCGGCGGCATCCCGGCCCTGATGAACGAGCTTGCCGCCCACAAGCTGATCCATCCCGATTGCCTGACGGCGACGGGAAAGACCGTCGCCGAAAACATCTCCGGCCGGAACGTTCTGAATCCCGAGGTGATCCATCCGGTCGAAGCCCCGATCTCCCCCCGGGGCGGGCTCGCCATCCTCCGCGGAAACCTGGCCCCCGAGGGCGCGGTCGTCAAAAGCGCCGCGGTCGCCCCGGAAATGCTGGTCCATTCCGGCCCGGCGCGCGTCTTCGACCGGGAGGAGGAGGCGCTGGAGGCGATCTTCGGCGGGATCATCCAGCCCGGGGACGTGGTCGTCATCCGGTACGAGGGGCCCAAGGGAGGGCCCGGGATGCGCGAACAGCTCCTGCCCACCTCGGCGATCATCGGCATGGGGCTGGGCAAGACCGTCGCCCTGATCACCGACGGGCGGTTTTCCGGCGCGACGCAGGGAGCCTGCATCGGCCATGTATCGCCCGAGGCCTATCTGGGGGGGCCCATCTCCCTCGTCGCCGAGGGAGACGTGATCCGGATCGATATCCCGGCGCGCACCCTTACGCTGGAGGTCGATCCGCGGGTTCTGGAGGGGCGAAAAAACACGTGGAAACCGCCCGAAAGCACGAACATCGCGAAAGGCTCGCTCCTGGAGCGCTACCGGCGGATGGTGGGTTCGGCGATGAAGGGATCCGTCCTGGAATAGCAGGGTGCCGAACATGATGATCCGCAACGTAATATTGCCCTATGGAACAGAGAGCATCGAGGTTCGCATTCCCGAGGCCAATCTTGTCGGGGTGTACTCCCCGCGGGACGCGGCGCCGGTAGAGGATGTCGAGGCGGAAATCCGGCGGGCGTTGTTATCGCCCATCGGGGCTCTGCCCTTGAGAGAGCAGCTCCGGGGCCGGAAAAACGCGGTCCTGATCGCGGACGACAATACACGCCTGACGCCGACGGATGTCCTGATTCCGATCCTGCTGGACGAATGCAATGCGGCCGGGATACCCGATGCGGAGATCCGCGTAATCATCGCGCTCGGAACCCACCGCTTCATGACGGACGGGGAGATCCGGGAGAAATTCGGCGAAGAGACGCTCCGCCGCGTGCCGGTCGTCAACCATCCCTACAGGGACGCGGCCGCGCTCGTCGATGTGGGAACGACGGAAAACGGCGAACGCATTCGGATCAACCGCACGGTGATCGAGGCCGATTTCAAGATGGGAATCGGCAGCATCGTCCCCCACCACATCCCCGGCTACGCCGGCGGCGCGAAGATCATCCAGCCGGGCGTCTCCGGGGAGGAGACCACGGCTTACACCCACCTGCTTTCGGTGCGGGCGCCCCGTTCCTACCTGGGCGTCCTGGAGAACCCCGTCCGCCGGGAGCTTGACCAGATGGCCCGCCGGGTCGGGATGAACACGATCCTCAACACGGTTCTCAATCGGCACGGCCGGGTCGTTGAAGCCTTTTTCGGCGACGTGGTGGAGGCGTTCCGGGCCGGAGTCGCAAGATCCCGGGAGGTGTACGACGTCCCGATCCCGGAGGAGGCCGATATCGTCCTGTCGAGTTCACATCCCTGCGATATCGAGTTTTGGCAGGCACACAAGACCCTCTACCCGTCGGACCTGGCGGTCAAGGCGGGGGGGATCGTGATCGTGGCGACCCCCTGCCCGGAAGGGATCGCGCAGACGCACGGCAACATGCTGGAAATGACCCCGTACGGCTCCCGGCGGCTACGGGAGATGGTCTCCCTCCGAGAGCTCGATGACGAGGTGGGCGCCGCGCTGGCGATCGCCTGGGCGCAGGTCAGGGAGCGGGAAGAGGTCTGGATCGTCTCCGACGGCATTTGCGCGGAGGAGGCCGCAAAGCTGGGCTTCCGCCATTTTTCCTCCGTTCAGGAGGCCCTGGACGAGGCCCTGGCCCAAAAAGGGTCCGGCGCTCGCGTCACGGTCCTGACCCATGCGCCGGACATGTTGCCGCGGATCACGGCTTCACCGGACCTGTAAGGCTCGAAACCCGGAAGGATCAGGTGCGGGAGGCCCGCCGCCGGGTGCAATAGATCCCGCCGACCGCAACCACCACGAACCCGAACCCGGCAAGCAACCCCAGCGGATACTTTACCCCGAAGACCACCGGCGTCAGCAGCATCCGCGTTGCCGTCCGCAGGCCTTCGCGACCCTCGATCCACGCGGCCACCGGCGGGGAATAGTCATAGTACCACCGCACGAACGCCCGCCCCGGTCCGCTCTTCAGAAGCCGGCGATCCCGGAAATCGCGCAACACCTGCACATGGGGATCCAGATAGGAGCCGTAAGCGGCCGTGGCGATGAAACACCCGCCGCCACCGCCACCGCCGGAAGGGGGAGGAGGCGGAGGCGGAGCCCATTCCATCCAGCTTTCAATCAGCGCCTGGTTCTGGCTCACCAGACGGGGCCCGCCATTATATGAGGGGTTGCCAAACGCGTGAACGGCGATGATTCGTCTCGCCCCGGTATCGGAGAAATATTGCCAGACGGGGCTGCCGCTGTTGCCGCCGCTTGTATCGGCATAATAGTATACGATACGAGATGTATTGCTCCGAACATCGCCAACCGAGGCCCACATCGCCCGACTGTTTCCTTCGTCCTGAACCGCCGCGGGATACCCGGCAAGATTGATGATTCCCGAAGCGGCAATGTTGAAGACCAGCGGCATGTA
>JAQTRB010000052.1 GCA_028712015.1 Syntrophales bacterium | reverse complement strand
GGCCGAGGGCCTTGAACAACGGATCGATGAACTCACGGCGGAGCTGAGCCTCGTTGTATGCGCTCGAGTTGTACGCCGCGCGGTCTTCTTCAAAACGCGAAACAAGGTCGATCACTTCTTGAAGAACGGGCATGTGAATATCCTCGATCGGGCCGGAATCGTGTTCGTTCGTCAGGCGTAGAGCGCCTCGATTCGATCCATGTACTTATCCAGAACCACGCGACGTTTGAGTTTCATCGTCTGGGTCAGCATCCCGTTCTCTGAGGTAAATCCCTCCGTCAGATAGAGGAACTTCTTCGGGATTTCGTATCCGCCGAAGCGTCCCTGCAAGACCTTCAGGATCTCCCCGGTGATCATCGCCTGGATTTGTTCGTTCCCGACGAGCTGCCGGATGTCGCCGGAGATTCCCTGCTTTTCCGCGTACCGTTCGACCATCAGGAAGTCGGGAACGACCAGCGCGATCGTGAAGGGACGGTTCTCGCCGAAGATCAGAACGTTTTGCACCCAGCGCGAGAGCGAGATCTCCTCCTCCAGCGCGGCGGGAAAGACGAACTTGCCGTTCTCCAGCTTGAACTGTTCCTTGATTCGGCCGGTGATGTAGAGATAGCCGTCCGCGTCGAGGCGCCCCCGGTCCCCCGTCCGGACGCCGCCGTCCGGCGTCATCACCTCCCGGGTCTTGTCGGGTTTGTTGTGGTACCCTTTCATCACGTTCGGACCGTAGACGACGATCTCCCCATCCGTCGCCCCTTCCTCGACCACCGAGGTATCGATCACGATCCGCACGTTTTCGATGGCCCGGCCCACGCTGCCCAGGCGGTAGGCGAAGGAGGCGTTCATCGCGATCGCGGGCGAGGCCTCGGTCATCCCGTAGCAGTCGTAGATCGGAATCCCGACGTCGAAGAAGAAATGGGCGATCTCCACGTTCATCGCGGCGCTCCCGCTCATCGCCCCCTTGAGCCGCCCGCCCATCTTCTGCCGGATCTTCGCAAAGACGATCTTGTCGGCGATCTTGAATTTCAGTTCATTGAAGAGATCGCTCCGGCCGACGGCCTTCAGTTCGCGCCGCCGCTTCCCCGCCTCGATCCCCATGACGAAGAGCTTCCGGGCAAGCCCCCCTTCCGTGTTCATCTTCTCCCAGAGGCCGTTGTAAATCCGGTTGAAAACGCGCGGGACGGCGATCAGCCAGGTGGGCCGAACCAGGGCCATATCCTGGACGACCGTTTTGACATTTTCGATAAAACCGATCGACCCGCCGAGATAGATCATGGCGTTGAGCTCCGCCGTCTGTCCATAGGAGTGGGCCCAAGGAAGGATGGAAAGGCTCACGTCCTCCGCCGTGAGCTCGGGATACATGCTGACCCCCGCCATGGAATTGCTCGTGCAGTTTCCGTGCGAGAGGAGAACCCCCTTGGGCTCGCCGGTGGTCCCCGAGGTGTAGATCAGGCCGGCGATCTCGTTGGAATCCGGACGGATGGCCTTCACCGGACGAGCCCGGCCCGCCTCTTCCAAGGCCGTCATGCTCCCCGGCCCCTCCCCCTCGACCAGGACGAGATGCGCCAAGCGCGGGATCTTCTGCGGAAAATCCCTCACCTTTTCCAGGATCTCCGGCTTGGATACGAACAGAACCTTGACCGCGCTGTCGGCAACGATATATTCCCAGATCCGGGGAAGTTCCGATTCGTACATCGGCACGAAACGGCCGCCCAGACCGTAGGTCGCATAGGCGGCGATCGCCCATTCCGACCGGTTGTTCGCGATGATCCCGACCGCGTCGCCCCGGCCGACCCCCAGGCCCGCCAGACCGGCGCGCAGATCGTCCACCCTGCGGCCGATCTGCGCGTAGGTCAGCCATTCGTATGCACCCCGCGCGTTTTTCGTTCCGAACAGCGGGCGGTCCGGACGCCTCGCCACGCTGTTCTCCAGAAATTCGACCAGATTGTCCGGCCTGTCCAGTGATCCCATGGTTCCTCCTCTATTTTTCAGCAATGAATTTTTGCTACGACCGTTTACCGTATTTTGCGCCTCTTTTCCGATCCGTCTTCGAGAGACGGCTGAAAGGCCGAGGCCGCCTCGCCGGCGACATAGCCGGTGGAGAAGGCCGCCTGGAGGTTGTAGCCTCCGGTGTCGGCGTCGATGTCCATCACCTCTCCGCAGAAATAGAGTCCGGGAACGAGGCGCGATCCCATCGTTTTGGGATCGATCTCCTTGAGCGAAACACCACCCGCCGTAACAATCGCCGCGGTCATCGGCAGGGGGCCCCGAATGTTGAATCGGAGCGCCTTCAGAAAACCGAGGAGCCTCTCCCGCTCCCCGGCGCCGATTTGATGACCCGGGCGATCCGCGGGGATGCCGGTCATCTCGATGCAGGGTTCGACCATCTTGCGGGGGAGAAGCCCGGCCAGAAGGTTGCGGAGGCCCCTTTTGCCGAACTGATCGAAATCCCGCTGGAGACGGGCGCGAAGGATTTCCTCCGTGAGGGCCGGTTTCAGATCGATGGCAACGCTGACCGGGCCTTCCTCAAGCGCCTCCACGACGGAAAGGCTCATCAGCAAAGTGATCGGGCCGCCGATTCCGAAATGGGTGAAGAGCATCTCCCCCATCCGGCTCTCGATGACCGGGCCCTTCTTCCGTCGTTGCCGCAGTCCCCGGCCGATATCCTTGAGGGGAGTCCGGGCGGGATCGATCCGCTCCGCCGGACCGCGAAAGGCGGTGAGCCGCACGTTTTTGAGGCTGACCCCCTGCATCGACTTCGCCCGCGCGATCTCCTTGACCACCAGCGGAACGAGGGCGGGTCGGAGCTTCGTTACGGTGTGGCCGAGCCGGGCCGCCATCCGGTAACCGTCTCCGGAGGAGCCGGTCGCCGGCCAGGTGGCGCCGCCGGTCGCCAAAACAACGGCCCGGGCGGGAATAAACCCCTCCGGCGTGCGCACCCCCTCGACGCGGCCGTCGCGGACGGCCACCCCGCTTACGGAGACGCCGGTGCGGATCTCCACGCCATTACCCAGAAGATGCCGCCGGAACGCCTCCACGACGTCCGCCGCATTATCGGAAACGGGAAAGACCCGCCCGCCGCGTTCGGTCTTGGTCTCCACACCGTACGTTTTCAGAAAGGCGATCAGATCATCCCGGAAGAACCGATGAAAGGCGCCGTGCAGGAAGCGGCCGTTCGGCCCGTACATGGAGAGAAACTGTTCACGGTCGCACGCGTTCGTCAGGTTGCATCGGCTCTTTCCGCTGACGAGGATCTTTTTTCCGGGACCGTCCGTCTTTTCAAGGAGGAGAACCTTGGCGCCTCTTTCCGCGGCCCGCCCGGCGGCCATCATCCCGCCCGCGCCGGCGCCGACGACGATCACGCGATTGGAAACCATTTCCGGATTCAAGGATTCGCAAGCGGCCGCAGGCGGTCCGTCGGTCATCGTTACATCCTCCTGTTGCGCCCCCGGCGAAGACCAACGATCGGGAATGCCGCTACACGTTTCGCACGCGACGGCACAGCATTCGAACGGACCGTCGCGGGGCATCAAGCCTCGCGCCACGTCAGACGCCCGGCGCCTCGCGGAGAATCATTCTCCGGAGCCTCTCCCAGTCGATATCATTGTCCAGGCAATCGCACCGGTCCGTCAGGATCGCCTGCGGGATCACCTTTTTCTTCTGTAAACGAACGCCGCGAAGCGTGATCGGCGTCGAACGGATCCCCTTCTCGATCTCAAACTCACAGGCGGCGCCGATCGCGGCAAGGATCCCCTTGCGTTGAACGAGCCGTTTCGTGAAGTTTGTGCTGGGGGAAATGTAGAATCGCAATCCCTGTTCCCGGCAGAGCGTCTGGATCTCCCCGCAACGACATTGCTTGCAGTTGACGCAGAGAATCCCGTCCTCCTTGGAAAAACGGGACTTGCACTTTTCGCCGATCAGGCAGTGGGGCAGGATGACCGCCCTGTCGGCCGCGGGAATCCCATCAAACGCGCTTTGATAATAGGCATTGGCGATCCCGGAGATATCGTAACGCAACCCGATCCGCCCGAGCAGGGAACGCAACGGAAAAAAGAAAAAGGCAAAAACAAATTTAAACCTGCTGCAGGCCTGCGTCATGGAACCCGTCCCCCATCCGTCCATCCTTGCGGCGGAAAAGTTTCCGAAAAGCTCGCCCCGCTCGTTTGAGACCGATACCAAAAAGAGACCGGAAATGCAATTCATTTGCCACCCTTTTCGGCTACCTGAATGGAAATTTCTGTGGTATACTCCCGACGCTTTTACAGAACCATTCCCGACAATCTACCGAGGGCGAAGGAGGTGGACTTGCATTCCGGAAGAACCGTTTTTGTGGTGAATCCTCATGCGGGAAACGGGGCGACGGGCAAGGAGTGGCCCCGAATCCAAACCATGGCGCAGGACCTTCTGGGCCCTTTCGAAACCCTCCTGACCGGAGGACCGGGAGACGCCACCCGGCTCACCCGGGAAAACCTGCTCCGGGGCGTCGAGCGGATCATCTGCGTCGGCGGCGACGGAACGCTCAATGAGGTGGTCAACGGCTTCTTTGACGAAAACGGCCCGATCCGCAAAGATGCGGTTCTCGGTTTCCTCCCCAACGGCACCGGCTGCGACTTCTGCCGGTCCATGCCCATCCCGTCCGGAATCGAGGCTTCCCTGCAGACCGTCCGGGAGGGATACGTCCGGCGGATCGACCTGGGTCGCCTCCGCTTCCGAGGTCATCAGGGCGATACAATGACCCGATACTTCCACAACATCGCCAGTTTCGGTCTCGGCGGCGAAGTCGTCGACCGGGTCAACCGGACAAGCAAGGCCTGCGGACCGTTCATTACCTTTATCTGGGGCACGCTGGTTTCCCTGTTCGCCTACGAGAGGAAACGGATCCGCTTCCGGGTGGATGACGGAAACGAACGGACGGTCGACGTTCTCAACATTGCCGTCGCCAACGGGAAGTATCACGGTGGCGGAATGCTCGTCGCCCCGGACGCCGTGATCGACGACGGCACCTTCCACGTGACCGTGATCGGGGCAATGAACCTGCCGCTGGTCTTCTGGCACCTTCCGAAACTCTACACCGGAAAGATCAAAAACATCCGCCAGGTCGCCATGACCACGGGAACAAAGGTTTCCGCAATGTCGGAACAGCGGGTCCTGCTCGATATCGATGGGGAGCAGCCGGGCACCCTGCCGGCCGAACTGGAGATCGTCCCGGCGGCGCTGAACATGATCATGAAATCATAACGATTTGGCAAAAACCTCCGTCGGTGTTTCCCTTCGCCCTCCTTCCCGCCCGCCGGACGGCAGCGTCAACAAGGCATGCCGACCCCAAACCCCCAAGAGCCTCTGATGAATAATTCCCCACACCCTGGGGAAGATTTCAGCAATACCCCGGCGACGGCAAAAAAGGCACCGCGGGCCGGAAGCCGATTCGCACCGATTTTATAACCCTTTTTGCCATCACGACCGTTTCTCCATTCTTGGCACGTACATTGCTGTTATAGCGGATTGCGGGTTATGCCGGACGAAAGGAAGAGCTGTCGGATGAAACGTTTTCTGACCTGGATGATTGTTCTGTGCTGCATCGGCTTCACGCTGGCATTTGCCGCCGAGAAGCCCGCATCCGCCCCGCCTCTTCCTCCCCGGATTCCGGAGATGAACACCGCCGGAAAGGTGCTGGATGTGTCCGAAACGGTTTTGAAGATCGAACGGACATTAAAAAACAGAACGGAAATCATGGAATTCATTCTGGAGAAGCCCTTTCTCCAGATCAAGGCAGGGGATCAGATCAAGGTCAGCTATATTGAAAGGGATGGCCGGAATATCCTGACCCAGGTTGCGCCGGCGCAGAAGACCGCCGTCAAAAAGGCCGTCCGAAAGGATCTCCCGAAGGAGATAAAACCGGTCGCCCCTCCGGCGCCGCCGGTCAAAAAATAGGATCCACCCTTCATCCATGATGAAGGCAATATTGAGCAGATTCCCGAGATCGTCGGCTGTCGACGCATCGGAAAGGAACTGACAAAAAAATGAAAAGAGGAGGTCGTTAAGATGAAACGTTACATGGTATGGGCAATCGCGTTGGTTTTCGTGTTCTGTACGTCCGCAATTGCAGCGGAGAAGGCTGCGGCGCCTGCGGCGCCGGCAACGCCCGCGGTGGCGGCGCCTGCGGCGCCGGCTCCCGAAAAGGCCGAAAAGAAGGATGTCAAAAAGGCCAAGAAGAAGGCCGTCAAGAAAGAGAAGAAGGAAAGCAAGAAGGCCGAAACAAAGAAGGATGAAGCCGCTGCCCCGGCCGCAGCACCGGCTCCGGCCCCGGCAGCAGCCCCGGCTCCGGCCAAGAAGTAATTTCCCGAGAGAGCGTCAAACAGATGTGCGGGGTACGGGGATGAATCTCCGTACCCTTTTTTTTTCAACGATCCTCCGTTTTGCTTTGAAGACATCCGCGTGCTTTTTCCCCGGGCCTGCACTATGATCACGGCCGGAGAGAACCGGGCTTCCGGAAATCCTTCCCCAAGGAGTGATCCATGACCGTCCGTACACGCCTGATGATGATGACCGTCCTTGGGCTGGTCGTGACGATGGCCGTCTGGGGGTGGGTCCAGATTCAGGCGCTGGACCAGATCCTGGTGGAACAGCAGGGGAAACGCCTCTCCAGCGTCGCCGAGACGGTCAGCACCTACTATCAGCATTTTCCGACCGTCCAGGGACTCTCCACCCTCGACACCACCCTCAAGGAGCAGATCCAGACCGACGTCCGCCTTGCCCGCATCGACATCTTCACGGTAGTCAATTACGATATCGATTACATAGAATACATCGCCGGGGCAAGCCGCGTCCGCTACGAATGGCCGGAGAGCCTGGTCAGTTCAGTGGCGGCCTCGCGCAAACCCCAATATCTCCGTCTCAAGATGCCGGAAGGACCGGCCGTGGGGCTGCTCCATCCGGTCATGTCCGGGAAATCGAAGAACCCTCAGTTTGTCGTCGGGGTGATCACTTTCAGCCGGACCAACGCGGAAATTCTCTCCCGGGCACAGCGACTGCTCCTGGTCAGCACGGCTTGTCTGCTGATCGTCATCCTGCTGGTCCTTGCCGTGAGTTACCGCTGGCTCATCGGCAAACCGCTGGGCATCATCGTCCATGCCATCGACGCACTTCAGACCGGACAATATGTCAAGCGAATCCCGATCAACCGCCGGGACGAGTGGGGCCATCTGGCCGAACATTTCAACTCGATGGCCGGTGAAATCGAACAGGTTCTGATGAAGAATCAAGACCTGACTCGGAACCTCGAAGAACGCGTCCGGGAGGCAACGCAGAAGGTGGTCGAGCTTCAGAAGCAAGTCAACCAGCTCCAACAGCTCGCCGCGATGGGATATCTGACCGCAACCCTCGCCCACGACCTGGGTACGCCGCTTCACTCCATCGCCGGCCTGGCCACGCTGCTCCAGGAAAGGGGAAACTGGCCGCCGGATGTCGCCCGAAAGCTGGAGCTGATCGTCCGGCAGACGCAACGCCTCAACACCGTCATCCAAAACGTCCGGCGCGCAACCCGTCCGCCGGAAGCACATTTCGAAACCGTCACGGTCCAGGAACTTCTGAACGAGACCCTCTCCCTCGTGGAACCCCTCATCCGGAAGGCCGGCATCGAACTCCAGGTGGATTTCGACGAGTCATTGCCGGGTATCCACGCCGACCGTTACCGCGTTCAGACCGCCCTGTTCAATCTGATCCAGAACGCGCTGGAGGCGATGCCGACCGGAGGCCGGCTCGCCGTTTCCGCCGCGGCGACACCCAACCGGAAAGAGGCGTTCGTCACGGTCGCCGACACCGGCGGCGGCATCCCGCCGGAACTGATGGAGAGAATCTGCGAACCGTTTTTCAGCACCCGCCAGGAGGAAGGCATACGAGGTTTGGGACTGGCCATCGTCCAGGATATCGTCAAAATGCATGGGGGACGCATGGAAATCGAGAGCGCTGCGGGCAACGGAACGAAGGTCATTCTATATTTTCCCGCGGCGGAGACCCTAAAGAGAGATTCGTCTATTTTGGTTCCAGACCATAGCGGATAATTTTGGTCCGCAGGGTTTTCCGATCGATCCCCAACTGCTGGGCCGCCCGACTCTGATTCCAGGCCGTCATTTCGAGCGTCTGGAGAATCTGCTCCCGCTCCGCCCTCTCCAAGGGCATCAAAAGGGGCAGCTTCGGAGCGATCGAATTTCTTCTGAACTTTTCGGGTAGATTTTCCGGCAGGATTACGGCAAAGGGCGAAAGAAGCAACGTCTGCCGAAGAACGTTCTCCAACTCGCGGACGTTCCCCGGCCAGTCGTAGGCCAGGAACAGTTCCAGCGCCTCATCGGAAATGCGAACCGCGGAACATCCCCATTTTTGCAGGAAGGATTCGATCAGCTGCGGGATGTCCTCCTTGTGGACCCGAAGCGACGGCACCTGGATCCGGACGACAAACCGGTAGAGCAGATCGGCACGGAACCTTCCCCCGCC
>JAQTRB010000051.1 GCA_028712015.1 Syntrophales bacterium | reverse complement strand
CCGCCACAAGGCTCAGCGGTTTGAGCAGATCTTTCCAGGCCATCACCGATAGCGGCACACGCGGCTTCAACGGCAGCGCATCGTAGATCTCGGGCTTCTCCTGAAGAACGTAGATCACGTGCGTGCCGTCCACGAACTTATCCCCATAAACATTCGCGTCCCCGCCCAGCTCCTTGGCGCGCTTGTAGGCAAGCTTCAACATATCGTCCCTGTCCCCGAAGGTCAGGGCGCCGGTCGGGCAGGCCTTGACGCAGGCCGGTGGCAGATCGGCCCGGATCCGGGAGAGGCAGAGATCGCATTTGTAGACCTTGTCCGTAACGCGGTCGTACCGAGGAATCTCGAACGGACAGGCCGCGACGCACTCCTTGCAGCCGATGCAGCGTTCCTTGATGATCCCCACGGTCCCCAGGTCGCTGTAGTACAGGGCGCCGCTCGGACAGACCTTCACGCAGGCCGCGCTGGTGCAGTGCATGCAGCCGTCCTTCCGGAAGAGCCATTTCACGCCGTCTTTTGCGGCAACCTCCTGGAAACGGATAAGGGTCCAGGTACTGGACTGCAGGTCGGGCGGATTCTGATAGGTGCCGGAGGCGACGGTCTGCTTCGCGGGAAGGCCGTTCCACTGCTTGCAGGCGACCTGGCAGCCGCGGCAGCCGGTGCATTTCGAAACGTCGATGAGTTTGGTTTTCTCGGCCATGTTATTTCACCCCCTTCTTGACCACGTTCACCATGAACGCCTTGCTCTCCGGAATCGTGGTGTTGGCATCGCCGATACTCGGGGTGAGCAGGTTTGCCGAATCCCCGGTGGTGAAGATCTCCGGCTTTTTGTCGGAAGGATGGTACTTTCGGTCGGCGGTGGTAATCCAGCCGAAGTGCCAGGGGATGCCGACCTGGTGGACAATGTTGCCGTCGATCTCGAAAGGCTTGAAGCGCGCCGTGACGATCGCCGTCGCCTCCACCTCGCCGCGGGCGGACTTGACGATCACCTTCTCACCCGGGCCGATGTTTCGTTCCTTCGCCAGTTCATCGCTGATTTCTACAAACATCCCGGGCTGCATCTCGGCCAGCCAGGGGCACCACCTGGTGAGCACACCGGTCTGCCAGTGTTCGCTCACCCGGTACGTGCTGCAGACAAACGGGAAGCGCGGATCGCAACTGGCCACCAAGTCGAGTTCCGATCCGATCTCTTTCTTGTCGAACCTTCGAACCACCGGGTTGGTCATCTGGGCGGAAAAGAGGTTCTTTTCCACCGGACATTCCAGGGGCTCGTAATGCTCCGGGAAGGGACCGTCGGCCAATCCCGGACCGTAAATGGAGGCCACGCCATCCGGTTTCATGATGAAGGGCGGCCGGCCGGCGCCGGGATTGCCCACACCGTCCGGAACGTCTCCCGTCCACTTTGCCCCGTCCCAAACGATCACGGGGGCTTTCGGATTCCAGGGTTTTCCGTTCGGATCCACCGAGGCGCCGTTGTAGATGATCCTCCGGTTGACCGGCCAGGACCAGGACCATTCCGGGTAGAGACCGATACCGGTCGGATCCTTCTGCCCCCGCCGGGCGGCCAGATTGGCCGTCACGTAGGAGCCGCAGTAGATCCAGCAGCCCGACGAGGTGGAACCGTCGTTCTGCAGCCAGGAAAACGCCGGAACCGGGTCCCCCTTCTTGAACTCGCGGAACTCGCCCTTTTTCGCCGGATCCTCGACCTTCTTGTCCGTCAGAAAATAACCGTTGATCTCGCGAGCGACCATGTGCGGATCGATGTGGCGCACCTTCCCGTCAAGTCCCTTGCGGCCGTAGTCCCAGGTCAGCCTGGTGATCGCCTCCTTGAGGGGGCCGCCCTCTTTTTCGTAGAGATCCCTGATCTTGTAGTAGAGCTCCGACATGATCTCCGCGTCGGGCATGGATTCGCCCACCGGATGGACCGCCTTGTAGCGCCACTGCATCCAGCGCCCGCTGTTGGAGATGCTCCCCTCCTTCTCCACGGAGGAGGCGCAGGGCAGCATGAAAACTTCGGTTTTGATCTTCGCCGGATCCATGCCGGGGCCCCGCCAGAAGGAGCCGGTCTCGTTGTCGAACAGGTTGACGTTCACCATCCAGTCGAGCTTTCCCAAGGCCTGGCGGACCTTGTTGGAATGGGCGCCGCTGCACGCCGGGTTCATCCCCCAGGCGAAGAAGCCGCTGAACTTCTCCTTGAACATGTCGTCGAACAGCGAGAGCCAGGAGTAGTTCACGCCGTCGTCGAGCTTCGGCATCATCCGGTACCCCTCATCGAGGTCCACGGACGCGCCATAGACGGAGCGGATATAGCTCGCCAGATACTTGGGGCGGTTCTTCCACCAGTTCAGGCTGTTGGGTTCCTTGGTGGTCGGCGTGTTTTTTTCGTTGTAAACCTTGATCGTCGGCTGCGACGCGGAGGGGGTCGGCAGGTAGCCGGGCAAGACATGGTAAAGGAGGCCGTAATCCGTGGACCCCTGAACGTTGGACTCGCCGCGGAGGGCCTGCACCCCGGCGCCGGCGACGCCGATGTTCCCCAACAGGAGCTGGATGATGCTCATCGCGCGGATATTCTGAACCCCGACGGTATGCTGGGTCCAACCCATCGCGTAGAGAACGTTTCCCGCCCGGTCGGGCTTGCCGGTGGAGGCGTAGAGCTTGTAGACTTCCAGCAGCTTTTCCTTGGACGTTCCGGTCACCCGGGTCACGAGTTCCGGCGTGTAGCGGGAGTAGTGCCTCCTGAGGAGTTGGTAGACGCAGTTCGGATCCTTCAGGGTCGGATCCTTCCGGATCATTCCAGCGACATTGGTCTGGTAGGACCAGGTCGCCTTGTCGTATTTCCCCTCTTTGAGTCCGGAGAAGACCCCCGCGTTGTCTCCCGGCAGCTTGAGAGCCGGATTGACCAGAAAAGAGGCGTTCGTATAGTGCAGGACGTACTCTTTCTGGATCAGGTCGTTGTCGAGGATATACTTGATCATCCCGCCCAGAAAAGCGATGTCCGTCCCCGAACGGAGCGGGGCGTAGAGGTTGGCTTTCGCCGCCGACTGCGTGAACCGGGGATCGACGCAGATCAGTTTCGCCCCCTTCTCCATCGCCTTCGTGATCCACTTGAAAGAGATGGGATGGTTCGATGCGGGATTGCTCCCCATGATCAGGATCACATCACTGTTTCGAAAATCGATCCAGTGGTTCGTCATTGCGCCGCGTCCAAACGACTCTGCCAGAGCCGCTACGGTTGCGCTGTGTCAGATCCGGGCCTGGTGTTCGATATACACCAGACCCAACCCCCGAAGGAATTTTTGATAGAGAAAACACTCTTCGTTGTCCATCGCGGCCGAACCGACGGAGGCGATTCCCTCGGTCCGGTTGACCAGTTCGCCCTTGGCGTTTTTGACCTTGAAGCTCTTGTCGCGGCTCTTCTTGACGTTTTCCGCAATCTTGTCGAGCGCCCATTCCCAGGAGACTTCCTTCCACTCGGCGGCAAAGGGCGCCCGGTAGAGGGGTTTCCCCAGGCGGTTCTCGTTGACGGCCATCTGGTAGATCGAACCGCCTTTCGCGCAGAGGGAGCCCCGGTTGATCGGGCTGTCCGGATCCCCCTCCGTGTTGACGACCTTGCCGTTGCGCGTGGAGACGATGATGCTGCATCCCACGGAACAGTAAGGACAGACGGTCGTCGTCTCCCGGGCATACTGGATCTTCAGCGGCTGCGCATAGGCCGAGACGGGCTTGAGGCTGATGCCGATGCCGCT
Organism: Syntrophales bacterium; assembly: GCA_028712015.1. Lineage (GTDB taxonomy): Bacteria > Desulfobacterota > Syntrophia > Syntrophales > UBA5619 > UBA5619. The sequence continues at coordinate 4,817 of JAQTRB010000051.1, read as the reverse complement.
CGCCGCCAGCGCCGCGCCGGAGATCTTCAGGAAACTTCTTCTGCTGACATCCATTTAAAACGTGCTCCTTTCTCAAGGGTTAATCATCGATACTTTTGCCTAAAAGCTTCTCGGCCTCTACACACGGCAGTCGGCGTATCCCGGCAAGACGTCTTGTCCGCCTTTGATTATATCCTATGTGGAAAAGGATCGGGAAATCCTCTGCCGGCTGCGCCATCCCATCCTCCCCAAAACGCAAGACAAACAGGCAAGACGGCCCACAACATTGTCAAAGACCCTGGCACGCTCGCGCTATATATTTTCCCGTGTTCGGTGTCAAGAATTATCATCCCTTTTCAATGGTTTATGTCTTTTTTGACATATATATTTCCCCGCATCCCTGATCAGTTTCGTAAAGTCCCGATCAGCTTTCCGCAGCAATGTCTCTACGTCCTTTTCGAGCTCTTCAAATCGTTCGATGATGGCCCTGGCTTCTGCCGTCAGTTGGATGGATTTCTCCGTCGGTCCGGCTTCGACCAGCTTGATGCCCATCCGCTCTTCCGATGCCCTCAGGCGGCCCCAGGCGGCCCGATAGGACATCTCCAATTTTTTTACGGCCGCATTGAGGCTTTTCCGATCCTCCACGGCCTTGAGAATATCGTCACGGCCTCTTCCGAAAAGAACCTTTCCGTCTTCTTCGATCCAGATCTTGTATTTGATTTCCATGCCGGTCGCCCCCTTTCGCCGGGAATCAGACTAACCGACTGAAATGAAATGTCAAGCCTTTTCAGGTTATTGATATTTATGACGGTTTGTAAACATGCACGGCCCACGCTTTTTTTTCAAAATCCGGTTGACTTCGGGTCTGACCCGATGTATGAGATCACCGTCGATATATGCCAATACTGACATATATCAATCATGACCTAATGTAAGGAGTCTCGCATGGACAAAACCACATTCATCCTCAATGGAAAGGAAACCGCCTTCACACCGGGTCAGACGATTCTCGAGGCGGCGCGCAACGTCGGGGTGACCATCCCGACGCTTTGCCACCTCAAGGGAAGCACGGCGACAGGCGCCTGCCGGGTCTGTCTTGTCGATGTTAAGGGAGCGCGGACGCTCATGGCTTCGTGCTCGACGCCCGTGACGCCCGGGATGGAGGTCACCACCAACAACGAACGCGTCCTGAAGACCCGGAAGCTCATCGTTGAGCTGCTGCTGTCCAGCGGCCACCATGACTGCATCGTCTGCGAGGCGAACGGAAACTGCCGCCTCCAGGACCTGGCCTATGAATGCAAGATCACCGAACTGAAATTCCCGCGTCCGGATACCTGTTATCCGACCGAAAGCGAAAACCCGCTGATCGTCCGCGACTTCAGCCGCTGTATCCTCTGCGGACGATGCGTCCAGGCCTGCAACGAAGTGGTGGTGAACCGGGCCATTACACTGGGCTACCGGGGATCGAAGAGCAAAGTCGCCACCGGCGGCGACGGTTCTTACAGCGACGGCGACAGCGAATGCGTCTTCTGCGGCCAGTGTGTCGAGGTTTGCCCAGTCGGCGCATTGACGGAAAAGAAGGCCAAGGGCATGGGACGCCCGTGGGAAACGCGGAAAATCCGAACGACCTGTCCCTATTGCGGCGTCGGCTGCCAGCAGCTCCTCCATGTCAAAGACGGCAGGATCGCCAAGGTTACCGCCGTCGAAGGTGCGGAGCCCAACCAGGGACGGCTCTGTGTCAAGGGCCGTTTCGGCTATGACTTCCTCTACTCCGAGGAGCGTCTCAAGACCCCGTTGATCCGTCAGGAAAACGGCGACTTTAAAGAGGCCTCCTGGGATGAGGCTCTGGATCTGGTGGTTTCGAAATTCAAGGGCATCATCGAGAAGCACGGATCGGACGCCGTCGCCGGTGTGAGTTGCGCCCGGAGCATCAACGAGGATTCTTACCAGATGCAGAAGCTCTTCCGGGCGGTGTTCAAATCAAACAACATCGACCATTGCGCCCGTACCTGACACGCCCCCACCGTCGCCGGTCTGGCGACTTCATTCGGTTCCGGCGCCATGACGAATTCCTTCGCGGATTTTGGCAAGGCCAAGATGATTTTTGTGATCGGATCCAACATGACGGAGGCGCACCCTGTGGCCGCCACCTTTGTCAAGGACGCCGTTCTGGCCGGCGCCCGGCTCATCGTGGCCGACCCGCGCCGCACCCCCCTTGTCGACTTCGCCGAACGCCATGTCCAGCACAAAGTGGGATCGGATGTGGCCCTCCTGAACAGCATCATGTACGTGCTGATCAGCGAAAACCTCTATAACAAAGACTACGTGGATTCCCGGTGTTCCGGATTCAAGGAACTCAAGGCGAAGGTCATGGAATATCCGCCTGAAAAAGCGGCAAAAATCTGCGGCATCACCGCTGACGCGATCCACGACTTGGCCAGAGAACTGGCTTCTGTCAAGCCCGCGATGCTCATGTACACCCTGGGCATCACCGAACATACCTGCGGCGTGAACAACGTTCTGTCCTGCGCCAACCTCCAGATGCTCCTGGGCAACGTCGGGGTCGAGTGCGGCGGCGTCAACCCGATCCGCGGCCAGAACAACGTCCAGGGCGCCTGCGACATGGGCGCTCTGCCGAATGTCTTCCACGGCTACCAAAGGGTCGACAATCCCGAGAACCGGACCAAGTTCGAAAAGGCTTGGAACGTGAAAGATCTTCCCGCAAAACCGGGCCTTATGCTTCCCCAGATGGTCGAAGCCGTTGGTGAAGGCAAGATTAAGGGGTTTTACATTTTCGGCGAAAACCTGGCCAACACGGAACCGGATATCCGTCATGTGGAGCATTGCCTGAAGTCCGCGGAATTTCTCGTCTGCCAAGACATCTTTCCGACGGAGACCACCAAGTTTGCCCATGTCATCCTGCCCGCGGCGGCCTGGAGCGAAAACGACGGCACCTTCACCAGCAGCGAGCGCCGCGTCAATCGAGTGCGGACGGCCCACCCGGCGCCAGGCGATGCCAAGCCGAACTGGTGGATCTTCAAGGAAATTGCCAAACGGATGGGGCATGTCTGGACATCAAACAGCGCCCGGGAGATCTGGGACAACGAGATCGCCGCATTCGGCCCGTCGATGGCGGGAATCAAGTACGCCCGTCTGGAAAACGACGGTCTGCAGTGGCCATGTCCCAACGAAGATCATCCGGGAACGTTCTTTCTCCACAAGGATCGTTTCGCGTCGGGACTGGGCAAGCTGGTTCCGGTGGAATGGACACCGCCCGCGGAAGTCCCGGATGACGAGTATCCGCTGGTTTTGAGCACCGGTCGGCGCCTCTATCATTACCACACCCGGACGATGACGGGACGTTCCGGCGGGCTCAACGACCTTCTGCGCGAAGAAAGAGCGGACATATCCGCGGAGGACGCAAACGCTCGTGGTATCGAACACGGCGAAATGATCTCCGTTCGTTCGCGACGTGGCGAGGTCGTTGTTCGGGCCAACGTGACCGATATGATTCCGCCGGGGCTGGTCTGGATGGCTTTCCATTTCCGCGAAGGCAATGCGAACTGGCTGACCAATCCGGTGTACGATCCGACGTGCCAGACCGCGGAATACAAGGCCTGCGCGGTGCAAATCGGCAAATTAACCTGACGCGCCCCTTTTTGCCCACGAATCGGAATCGTAGCGGACATGTGGATGTTGTCCCCATGGAGGGGCAACATGACAGAACGGCACACCCGGGGACCGATCCGGAAGGTTCGGGGAAGGAAATCTCTGATCGGTTTTGCTCCACCGTTTGATTGCGAGGATGGAAAATATGAGCAGGGACGGGATGCAATGTATGATCGCTCTGAAGTTCAGCGACGGCACCATCGAGTGGAACGGCGTGCGGTATCTGGATGACGATGCCGTGTTCGCGGCGGTGGATCGCATCTACGGAGAGAACCCCCCGCAGTCACTGGTGATCATCGAGAAATGCGGTGACGATCCCGAAGTCCGGTCCGTTGGAGGCGAAACCGTTTGGCGTAGATCAGGAGAGTGGGCCCGGGGATAAAAGCGGAAAACTGGAAGCAACCGGCCCGAACGGCTGCGGAAAAGGTGGAACAGGACGGGGTGCATGACGGGTATTGAGGAGAGATCGTCGCAGCTGAGCAGAGAGATCGAAACTGTTCTGGAACGAAACCCTCAGAGCCGGGCCATCCTGCAGGCCTTCGAGCCCATGCTTGAGGCTACGCAAAACCTGGTTGTCGAGATTTCCTGCCCGGGAGTCGATCCCGAAGGAATTGACCGTGCGCGTCTGCGCGGGGGGATTCCGCTGATCCGGCAAATGGATCTGTTGGGACCGGACGATCCCTGGGACCAGGTCGCAGGCGCAATGATTTGGGCCATCGGCCAGGGCTTTCCAGCCCTCTTTGATGAGTTGCGAACCCTGCAACAGGGGATCGACAGAGGGGACATTCGGCTGGCCGACCGCAGCCTGGCTCGGAACGAAGAAGAAATCACCGCCCGTTGGTCGGAGAGGCTCGGCGTCCGTCCGGAGGTGGTCGATTTTCTCTGGTCCGCCGTCACAAAGCCGCTCCTGGAGAGAAAATGCCGTTCCGTCCGGAACAAATTGGAGGCATCGGACTGGGACAGGGGATACTGCCCCTGCTGCGGCGCCTTCCCGTCCGTGGCCGTGATCCACGAGAAGATCCCTCAGCGATGGCTCCACTGCTCCCGATGCGGCCACGACTGGCGTTTCAGCCGGGTTTGCTGTCCTTTCTGTTCCCATGATAGTTCTGAAGAGATGTCCTACTTCTTCGTCGAGGGCCGGGAACAGGAAACCGCTTTTATTTGTGCCC
>JAQTRB010000050.1 GCA_028712015.1 Syntrophales bacterium | reverse complement strand
TATTCGGGGGATGCGGTGACCGGCCGGCCGTCTCGCTCGCCGATCTTGATCCGGATCGCCCCGAATTCGGTTTCAACCTGCACCCAGCGGCGTTCCAGGCAGATCCGCTCCCGGCGGGAGATCCGAACGCCGAAGGTCGAGGTCTCGGCCAGCACGATCTCCGCCATCGACTGCGTCTTTTCGGAATCGCAGATGACGGTCAAGAGCGTCCCCGGCCGGTTCTTCTTCATCTGAATCGGGCTCAGGAACACATCCAGCGCCCCCGCGTCCAGGAGCCGCTTCAGCGCGGCATCATAGAACTGGGGATTCATGTCGTCGATGTTCGTCTCGATCACCGCAACCGATTCGGCCGGAGCGACGGAGGAGGAACCTTCCTCGCCGATCATGACCCGCAGCGCGTTCGGGATACCGAAATCGCTCTTTCCGGCGCCGTAGCCGATGCTTTCGACGGTCATCGCGGGAAGATCTCCGAAACTCGCGGCAATTTCCCGGACGATCGCGGCGCCGGTCGGCGTGACCAGCTCCCCTTCAACATCCAATTTTCGCCAGGGAACACCGCGGAGAAGTTCCGCGGTGGCCGGCGCGGGCAGCGGAAAAGTTCCATGGGCGCCTTTGGCAAAACCGTGGAACGTGGGCATCGGGCTTGCGACGATCTTCGGCCAGCCGAGCATTTCGAGACATAAGGTTGTCCCGACGATGTCGACGATCGCGTCCAGAGCGCCCACCTCATGGAAAAGGACCTCCTCCGGGGAATGGCCGTGGACTTTGCCCTCGGCCTCGGCAAGCCTCGTGAAAATCGCTTCGGCCGTTTGCCTGACCCGTTCAGAGAGGTTCGCGTCGCGGAGGATCTTCCGGATGTCCTCCAGCCGCCGGTGATGGTGCCGGTGGTGGTCATCGAGGATCACACGGACATCCGTTGCCTCGATCGGGCCGGTCATCCGGCGGCCGACCTCGATCGAAAAGCCTTCCACGCCCAGGCCGGAAAGGCTCCTGCGGAGGCGATCCCGGTCCGCGCCGGCGCCGATGAGCGCGCCCAGCGTCATGTCGCCGCTGATGCCGGCGAAACAGTCGAAATAGGCAATTTTCATTTGTCCACCAGGTGTGCGAAGTATCCGGCCCCGAAACCGTTGTCGATGTTCATGACGGCGACGCCGGCGGCGCAGGAATTGAGCATCGCCAGCAGCGCCGAGAGCCCCCCGAAGCTCGCCCCGTAGCCGACGCTCGTCGGCACGGCGATGACCGGGCAGGAAACCATTCCCCCGACGACGCTCGGGAGCGCCCCTTCCATCCCGGCGACGACGATCAGCACGTTCGCCTTGAGGATCTTTTCCTTCTGATCGAGCAGACGGTGCAGGCCGGCAACGCCGACGTCGTAGGAACGCTCGACCCGGCTTCCCATGGCTTCGGCCGTGACCGCGGCTTCCTCGGCCACGGGAATGTCGGCCGTTCCCGCGCACAGGACCATCACGAATTTCCCGCGTTTCGGTTTTTTGGCCTTCGGCTGTCTGTCGACGACCAGGAGCCTGGCGGTTTCATGGTAGCTGCATCCCTTGACGACCGCGGCGATCCTTGCGGCGATGTCGGGCGCCACGCGGGTCGCCAGGACCGTTTTGTGATGTCGGGCGAGCCTTTGGACGATCTCGACGCATTGTTCGGCGGTTTTCCCCTGGCAGAAGACCACCTCGGGAAAGCCCGTGCGGATTGCGCGGTGCATATCGAGCTTCGCGCAGCCCAGATCGTCGTAGGGAAGGGCGCGGAGCCGCTCGATTGCCTCCTCGATCGGCACATCGCCCGATTTCACCCTTGCGAGGATTTTCTTCAGTTCATCGATATCCATTGCTGTGGTCTCTCCCCGGCAGCGTTCCGGTTGCCACGGCTGTCAGGCCGTTTCATCGCCCGATCCGCGCGACCCGCCCCTTACGGAATGTGCCGTTTGCCCTTCGTTTTTGGATCGAGGACGGCGTTCATGCTTCCCATCCGGTAGCCGTCCAGATCCAGCGTTGTATAAAGGTATGCCAGTTCCCGGAATTTTCGCGCGACCTGCCGCCGGATCTCCGGAGAGACGATGCGCGGGATCTGTTCCGGCTCCACCTCGATCCGCGCGACATTTCCGTGGTGGCGGACCCTTACCTGGCGAAACCCCAGCCCCTTGATGAATCGCTCCGCCTCGTCGAGGCGTTTCAGTACGGCGGGTTCGATCCGGACCCCGTAGGGGATGCGCGACGCCAGGCAGGCGAAAGCCGGCTTGTCCCAGGTCGGCAGTCCCTTCCGGCGAGACAGATCGCGGATCTCCTTTTTGGTCAATCCCGCCTCGCAAAGCGGACTGCGGACACCGAATTCCGCGGCCGCTTTCCCTCCTGGTCGATAGTCGTCCAGGTCGTCGAGATTCGAGCCGTCGGCGACCCAGGCGATGCCCTGTTTTTTGGCGATCGCGGCGAGCTTGCCGAAGAGCTCCCTTTTGCAGAAATAACAATGGTCCGGTGTATTGGCCAAAAAGGCCTCATTTTTGAGTTCGTCCGTTTCGATACGAACGACGGGGAGGTCCAGACGATCCGCCGTCTCCAGGGCCTCCTCGATCTCCGAATGGGGGTAAGTCTCCGAGGAGGCCAGGACGCACACCGCCCGGTCACCCAGCACTTCCCTGGCCATCGCGGCCAGCAGCGTGCTGTCGCAGCCGCCGGAGTAGCCGATGACGACCCCGCCCATTTCGGTCAGGAGCGAGCGAAGCCGTTCCATTTTGGAATCTATCGTTTCCATCGTACTTTTACGCTTCAAACAGGAGAGGCGCTCGTCTTTTACATCGAGACTTTCAACCTGGGTTCGCAGCCCGCAAACGAGGAGCGTATCAGATTCTTCTTTCTACGGCGGAGTATCGGATAAAAGTCTCCCCGGTGTCAAAGATTATTTGCAACGGTGCTCTGTCGCCTTGAAGGTTTCCGGATAATCCTCAGTTGATGGGTTATAATCAGAATCTTGATCGATTATGAGACTGAATGAATGCGACCGGCATGGCCATTGCTCATAATTGATGGCCATTTCGGGCGGACAGTTCTTGGACGGCTGTCATGGTTTCTCTGAATAATTCTTTGGCCTCTTGCCGCGTCACAGTCTCGGGAGGATGAGTTGGGAAACAGGTTTTCTTGTAATAAATGTTTTTTATTTTCCGCTGTAAATTCCCGCTCGAAATCTGGCCGATCTATTGAAGGATATTATCCTTTTGATACTTTTCAAAGCAGACCACATTACACGGCTCTTCTTTTATGAACCCTTTTTTTGTACCGATGTCTCGAATGGCGATCTCCATAAAATCAAACATTGCTATAATTTCACAAATCGGGATAGTAAACATTTTTATCCCCATGGGGATTGAAATTTTCGGACCAGGGATCCTGTAGGAAGGTCTTCCGATGCCTCCGGCTGGTTGATGAGCAGGGCCATAACGCGGGAACCGGCTGGGTAATCGCCCGTGCCTGCCGGCAGAACGAACAGCGCGTTGGCCCCGGAAAGCGACTTGAGACGGGACGAACCCTGGGGTCCGTTTCCGCGGGCTGTAAAACCATCCGGATCGCGTTCGACAATAGCGCGCTGGAATTCGGTGCGGTCTGGATCATGTCGCAGGCCCTGCTCCAGGCGCACATCCACGCATGGCCGTCCCAACAGCCGGAGGCCGCTCATCCGGCGCAACGCCGGCCGGATGAACTGCTCGAAGCAGACCAGGGAAGACACCGGATTGCCGGGCAGCCCGAAGACCGGCTTGCCGTGGATCATGGCAAAAGTCAGGGGTTTTCCCGGTTTGATCGCCACCCTTCCGACCAAAATCTCGCCGAGCCTGGCCAGCACGGATTTGACCAGATCGCGCGTTCCCATCGAAACGCCGCCCGAGGTGATCAGCATGTCACTGTCGGACAGGGCCTCGACTATGGCCCGTTCCAGCGCGGCGGCATCGTCGACCACCGTCTGCGGCAGGGCAACGGCATCAAATCCGCAGACCCGTAGGGCGGTTGCAATGGCTGGCGCGTTGGAATTGCGGATCTGACCGAGCCGGGGAATCGCATGGATCGGGATCAATTCATCGCCCGTGGCCATGACCGACACGCGCGGCCGGGGGTGGACCGGCACTTGGGAATGGCCGAGCATGGCCAGCAGGCCGATCTCGGCCGGTCCCAACACGGAACCCTTCTTCAGGACGGTTTCACCGGCGGCGATGTCCTGGCCGATCGCGCGGATGTTGTCGCCGGGACCGACTATGGAGAGCAGACGGACTCTGTCGTTGGCTTCCGCGGTTTGTTCGAAGGGAATTACGGCATCGGCGCCGGCGGGAACAGGCGCACCCGTCATAATCCGCACGGCCGTTCCTTCCGTGACGGCAAGGTCAAGTTTGACGCCGGCATGCTGTTCTCCGGCGATGGAACGTTCGCAAGAGGCATCGCCGCTGATCACCGCATACCCGTCCATTGTAGAGGCAGCGAAGGGGGGAATATTCTCCCGGGCGATGACATCCCCCGCCAGCGCCAGGCCGGTCACACTCTCCAATGGTTCTTGAACGGGCGGGAGAGGCTTCAGGGCTCCGGAAATCCGACGCCAAGCCTCTTCGAAGGAGAGCATCGGATAGTCGCAACTTCGTTTCGATCGGTTTTTCGCAGTCATCAAACCCCTTTCGGACCGCTCATGAGTGGCATGCGGGAACATTCCGTTCTATGATCAGATTGACGAATCGCAGCGCCGTCCGCATGGCCGGCGTGCCGCCGGCCTCGGAGATGATCCTCATGACGCGATCCGGATCCGTTACAACCGCCCCGCCCAGATGGGTCACCGGCGTCTCTTGGAAGATTTCCGGCAGCAGCGGTGTGGACGGCCCGATCACGGCCGTGCAGCGCGGCTTTCCCAATTGTTGGAGGATTTCCTCGAAGGTGTTGTTGAGGAGGGTCGTTGCGGTGATGACGGCAACGTCACAGCGCCTCAAAGCGTTCTCTTTTTCTTTTTCGTTCAGCACTTCCATCCGTTCGGGGTTTTTCTCGATGACGGTGAGTGTCGCCCCCGTGGAACGGATTTTTTCCAGCAAAGGGGAAAAGAGGCCGATCATGACGACCCGTTCACCCGCCCGAAGATCGAGATAGGTGGTCGCTTCCCGGTCATCAGCGGCTTCACGGGGGGGATCGATGAGCGCGTTGGCCGTCGCGAGACCCATGGCCCTTTCCAGCGGATTTTTTCCTTCCACGAGGTATTTCAGAAGAGATGCCGCCGGGGAACCGGCATGAGTCCCTGCGTCCCGAAGGACCGTACAGCCCGAAGGAATCGCATCGAACAGCAAGGCGGCAAGCCCCATGGAATGATCTTCCAGCCTCACACCCACATATCCGAGACCGATCCGCAGATCCGACACTTTCTTATTCTCCGCCAACGGCGCAGATCTCTCATAGAGCGCTTTGAGTGTGGTTCCCGGTTTGGACATATCGGTCTCCTGTCGCTGAAAGGATCGGTTTATGACGGCGTCCCGATGTCGGCAATCTCCGTGTAGGGGCTTTCCCCCCGGCAATTCCGGCAACATTCGCCATCTCTCGCGGGATAGGGCTCGCCGCAGACGGGGCATATTCCCACGGGTCCCAGCTTCTTGCGGCGGATCTTCTCCGGCTCCACGCGGACCCGCTGAACGCTCAGCAGGTCGTGCCCCGCCTCCTTGATCTGCGCGAGCAGTCGCTCAAAGTTCTGTTCCTGTTTTTTCTTCCGCTTGAGATACCAGTCCCGGATTTCGGGCCAGTTCCCCAACTTTTTGGCATCGAGGAAAACCCGAACGCCCTGTCCGCCCTTCTTTTCATACATCGTCACAGCGAACCGGCCGATATCGAAGACCGTCAGCCATCCGTTGCCGATTGTACAGGGTGTCAGGATCTGTACGGCGTCGGGCAGGCAGACCGGGGTTTCACAGAGGGCGTCGAAAAGCTCCCCTTCGGGCAGATGCTTCAGGGCCAGATCGACGATGAAGCCGCCGATAATCAGCCCCGGGGCCAGGCTTCCGTGAAAGGATTTGACCAGATGGAGATACTCTTCATAGGTGTAGGTGCAGATGTTCATGATCGATCGTACTCCATTAATAGGCCAGGGCCAGACGGGGTTCACGGGTTGCGCGGGCGGGATTACCCGTCGCCGGTTGACGGGTGATGGTCCGCTGCATCCATCCCCGGTCAATCTGACCCTCAACAATGGGCAAAATCTCATCGGCAAGAAAGAGGGCTTCGCCGATGTCGTGGGTCACATAGAGAATCGGAAAGGTCAGGTTGTTTTTCAACGCCTTGAGCTCCTCCCGCAGCCCGCGACGGGTCACCACGTCCAGGGCGGAAAAGGGTTCGTCCAGCAGCAGCATCCGGGGTCGCCGGGCGATGGCCTGGCACAGGGCGCAGCGCTGCCGCTCTCCGCCGGAAACGAGATGAGGTTTCCGCTTCCGCAGATGGGCGATCCCGAAAAGTTCCAGCAGGCCGTCGACCTCTTTTCGGTCCACGGCGGCAAAAGCGGCGTTGTCATAGAGGTTCAGGTGCGGGAAGAGCGTGTACTCCTGGAAGACATAGCCGATACGGCGTTTCCGTGTCGGGAGGTTGATCCCCCGGCTGGAATCGAACCAGGATTCCTCGTGGAAGTCGATCCGGCCTTCATCGGGCATGGTCAGGCCCGCGACCATCCGCACAAGCGTGGTCTTCCCCCCGCCCGAGGGTCCGATCAGAACCAGCATCCGGCCGTCATCACAGGAAAGGGAAAGATCCAAATCGAAGTAATGCAACCTTTTTTTGACCGTCAGATCAAACGCCATGTTTTGCATCTCCGTTGAGCCGGTTCACCAGCAGCAGAAAAGCGTAGCTGATGGGGATAAAACAGAGGGACATCCATCCCGCTGCTCGGTAGTCCATGGCCTCCACGGCCTCGTAAACGGCAATGGATGCGACCTTGGTCACACCGGGAACGCTTCCGCCCACCATGAGCAGGACGCCGAAGGCCCCGATCGTGTGCAGAAAGACCAGGATCGACGCCGCAGCCATGCCGCCGACGCTGTTGGGAAGAATCACCCGGACAAAAGCGGCGAACCGGGAAAGCCCCAGGACGGACGCGTTTTCGAGCAGTCGCGGGTCGATCTTCAGAAAGGCCGCCTTGATGGGCTGCACGGCGAACGGAATACTGTACAGAACCGAGGCCGCCACGATCCCCAAAAAGGTGAAGAGCAAGGAACCGCCCGTGAGCAGCCCCCATGCACGACCGACCGCGCCCTTGGGTCCCATCGCCAGAATCAGGTAGAACCCGATGACCGTGGGCGGCAGGGCGATGGGCAGGTAGATCAGGGCCTCGAAAAGCGCCTTCCCGGGGAAATGCGCATAGGCCAGAACATAGGCGATGGGCGCCGCGATCAACAACAGCAGGATTGTGGCGACCAGCGCCAGCTTCAGCGTTACATAGAGCGACAGAAAATCCATGCTACCGGTACCCGTATTTTTCCTTGACCCCCACGGCCGGAGCGGAGAGGAGAAAGGCCGCGAAGCGTTCCGCACCGGCGCGGTTTTGGGTCTGTTTCACGATGCAGGCGGCCTGGACGATTTCGGGCGCTTCCGGGATCTCGTAATGGTATCCCTTCCGGCCCTGTTCGGAAACGACGGAGGAGAAGGCGCAAAATCCCCAGTCCACGGCTTCGGTGGAGGCGTACTGAAATGTCTGCGCAATGTCCTGTGCGGTCACCCGTTTTTCCTGAATCGAATCCCAGAGCCCCGCCTTCTGCAGGGCTGCCCGCGCCGCCGCGCCATAGGGCGCCGTCTCCGGATTGGCGACGGCGATCTTCCGGATTGCCGGATCGGCGAGCGCCTGCCGCCAGTCTGTTGCGCTGCAGGACGACTTCCGGGCCGACCAGAGAACCACCCGGCCCCGGGCGTAGACGAAAGGCTTGTCCGCATTGCCCTCCCGGTGGAGCTTCGCGGGACGTTCCTCATCGGCGGAGAGGAAGAGGTCGTAGGGAGAGCCGTTGGCGATCTGGGCGTAGAGGCTTCCCGAGGAGGCGAAGGTCGCCTCCACCTGGATGCCGGTCTGTTTCTCGAACGCCGCGGCCAGTTCCTTCGTAGCCTGCAGGAAGTTGGCCGCAACGCCGATCCGGAGCCCTTCGGCCGCCGTGCCGGAGGCGGGCCACCCCAGGAGGGTCGCCAGCAGGATGGACAGGCCGATGAAAGCGCGAAATCCGCAGTGATGGATGTTACGATGCAGGAGGTTTCCCGTGATGGTCTTATGGAACATGATTTTCTCCTTTTGGCGTTAAGGATTTAAAAACATATGTTAAATGAAGCATATCAACGAACACAACATTCCCTTGGGCCACCCGGAACGGGTCATTTCCTGCCGGGCGGCATCGGGAATGTCGCGTTTTCATGAAAAACCGCAACATCCCCGGTTGATGACTCCGGCGGCTAAAGAGATAAAATGTCAGGCGGGAGCGATAAAACCCGCAACCCTCAGTGGCCCTGGGCCGCTCTCTTCTCTTCCCCGTAGACCACCAGCATTCCGGACTCCTCCATCTCATGGAGCCATTTCGGGTGCTGCTTCTCCAGCCACGCCCGCGTCACCCAGCCGTGCAGCATCGCCGGCAGTGAACCGGGAGA